>CALDKD010000017.1 GCA_937898885.1 uncultured Bacteroidales bacterium
CGCCGTGAAATGCTAAAGCGCGGAACTCGCTGGCGCTCAGACATCCGCGTTTCCTCACGTATTTCACGGCTACTCGCTTAACGGCTTCTCCGAGAGACGCCCCTGAGACAGTCTCTGACTGCGGCCTTGTTGCAATATCTCTGACTGCGGCTTTTAGAGATATCCAGTGGGTCAATGTACCTGTTCCTCTGACCCGCGGCGGACAAGGTGAAGCGCAATCCAGGCGATGGCTCCGCAAAGAAGGTATGTGGCGGTCTGTGCGGTATGCAGCACCAGCGCGAAGGTCTTGGCGTCATTGAGCGCCACGCCATAAAGAACCAGCATGCTGGTGATTGCGAAGTGCCAGGGACCTGCTCCGTTCGGGGTAGGCACCAGTACGGCAATGCTTCCGGCCACGAAGCATACCAGACCGGCCACCGGACCTACCTGTGATATTGAGCCGATGCAGTAGAATGCCAGATACATTTCCAGGTAGTAGCATACCCAGATTCCTACCGAATAGAAAAGGAAGAGCGGAAGGTTCCTTACCTGTCTGAGGGCTGCGAAACCAGACCAGAAGTCCTTGACGAACTGTACAATCTTTTTCCAGAGACTGAATCTGACACACAGCCACCAGCATACCGCTACGACAACGGCAATGACGGCAACCCATATCCAGAATGTGGGATTCTGGAGCAGCGGCACGCTGGCGGAGGCCGTCTGGAGTGACTCCGCCGCATCGGCCTCAGCTCCGGAGATATTGGCCTTGCCGGCGAAAAGGTCAATGAACTTGCCGCTCTGTGCAAGGACCGTACCTGCCGAGATGAGTACCAGGAGTATCATATCCACGAAACGCTCAGCCACCAGAGTGCCGAAACTCTTGCTGAAGGGTACCTTGTCGTACTGGTCAAGGATGGCGCAGCGGGATATCTCGCCCACGCGGGGGATGATGATGTTGGCGGCATAGCCTGTGAATACCGTGAGAACCGTGTCGCGTCTTGGCACGTGGTAGCCTATAGGCTCAAGAAGCAGGTTCCATCGCAGTCCGCGAAGCAACGGACCGATGATGCTGAATGCCAGAGCCATCCAGAGCCATTCCAGACGCATCTCAGAGAGCCCGTTCCTGAACTCAGAGAAATCGTAGTCGCGATATACGAGATAGAGTATGATTGCGGATATGATAAGAGATGCTGCTATCTTAAGTGTATTTGACAGAATCTTTTTCATAAGTGCGTCTTTTTTTTGGGATAGTTTGTTTAATTTTGCAGCGTCAAGGAAAATCCGTGACGCACATTATGACGCAAAGTTAGCGGTTATTTCGCAACAAACCGGCTATTTGGCGGATTTTGTGCTATTGTGGACCAACGCAGCCCCTCTATGGACGATACAGATGCGGATTGTAAGACCGAAAAAGGCATTAGGCCAGCACTTCCTTACGGATTTGGGAATTGCTCAGGCCATAGCGGATACAGTAGATTGCTGCGCCACTATTCCCGTACTTGAGATAGGGCCCGGCACAGGGGTTCTCACTCAGTTCCTCATTAATAAAGAGAGGCCTTTCAAGGCCGTTGAGCTTGACCGCGAGTCGGTTGAGTATCTTGGTACACATTTTCCACAGCTGGGCGACGGGCTTATTGAGGGCGATTTCCTGCGCCTGGACCTGAGGACGCTGTTTGATGGCGGGGAATTTGTCCTGACTGGCAATTATCCCTATAACATATCATCGCAGATATTCTTCAAGATGCTGGAAAACAAGGATCTGATTCCCTGCTGTACCGGTATGCTGCAGCGCGAGGTGGCGCAGCGTATATGCGCGGCCCCCGGCAACAAGGCGTACGGCATTCTCAGCGTGCTGATTCAGGCCTGGTACGATGCAGAGTATCTGTTCACAGTGCGTCCTGATGTGTTTGACCCGCCACCAAAGGTGCACAGCGCGGTTATCAGGCTGAGACGCAACAACCGTACTGAGCTGGGCTGTAACCCTGAGCTGTTCAAGCGGATTGTGAAGGGAACTTTCAACCAGAGGCGCAAGATGCTGCGTAACTCTATCCGGTCTTGCGTGGAGAAGGATGTCCCTCTGCCGGCCGGTCCCTGGATGGAGAAGAGGCCGGAGCAGTTGTCGGTTCAGGATTTCATAGAGCTGACAAATCTGACAGAGGCTGCGGCAGAGAAGTAAAAACGGAAGTGTTACTGGCAGGCACGATGCCTGCGAATTCTGGAAAATTATGGAGAGAGAGGATTTTCTGGACGATATTCTGAGACTTATTGAGGAGCAGGATGCCGAAGGGCTGAAGAGAGTGCTCGAGGAGATGCACCCGGCGGATATTGCCGAGTTGTGCAATACTCTTGATCTGGACGAGGCCCGCCTGGTCTATTCCCAGCTGGACAAGGAGACCGCCGCCGATGTTCTCATCGAGATGGATGAGGATGCCCGAAAGGAGTATCTGGATCTGCTGCCGTCGGAGACCATCGCCAAGGACATCATCGACTATATGGATACCGATGATGCCGTGGATATCATCCAGGAGATGGACGAGGACAAGCAGGAGGAGGTGCTTGCCCACATTGAGGATATAGAGCAGGCGAGCGACATCGTTGACCTTCTGCAGTATGACGAGAACACCGCCGGCGGTCTGATGGGTACCGAGATGGTGGTGGTGAACGAGAATATGAGTATGCCCGAGTGTCTTCAGGAGATGCGCAAGCAGGCTGAGGACATGGACGAGATATACAATGTCTATGTGGTGGACGATGACGGCCGCCTGAAAGGCGTGTTCCCGCTCAAGAAGATGATTACCAACCCGTCTGTATCGAAGGTGAAGTATGTGATGGACGAGGATCTCTTCTCCACCAAGGTTGATACTCCGATAGACGATGTGGTGCAGATGATAGAGAAGTACAATCTGGTCGCAGTTCCTGTCATTGACAGCATAGGACGTCTGCAGGGTCAGATTACCGTTGATGATGTGATTGACGAGTTGCGTGACCAACAGGAGCACGACTACCAGATGGCCTCGGGTATTACCGGCGATGTGGAGACTGCCGACAGTGTATGGAGGCAGGTCACGGCACGAATTCCCTGGCTGCTGATAGGTATGCTGGGAGGTATAGCCAACTCTATGCTGCTGGGTAAGTTTGAGAATACCTTCGCCACATACGCCGGCCTGCTTCTGTTCATCCCTCTGATAGGTGGCACGGGCGGTAATGTGGGTACACAGTCGTCAGCTCTTGTGGTGCAGGGACTGGCCAACGGCTCGCTCAATACACTCAATATATGGAGGCAGGTGTTCAAGGAGAGCCTTGTGGCTTTGTTGAATGCCGTAGTGCTGTCTGGTCTGGTGCTTGGATACAACATCATTAAGTTCGGTATAGGCGCGCCTGTAACCTGGGCTGTTCCTACCAGTATGTTTATTCTGGTTGTGGTGGGCACCCTGTGGGGGACGCTTCTGCCGTTGCTTTTCGAGAAAATACACATTGACCCGGCTATAGCTACCGGACCGTTTGTTCAGATTACAAATGATTTACTGGGAATAGCAATTTATATTACGGTCATTTTGCTGATGGCTTGATAAATGATGTATATTTGTGGAAAATTTGGATTTGTTTTTATTCACTTTTAAATTTACAATTATGAGAAAGATCAAGACTTCTCTTGTAGCTGCCCTTCTTTGCGGCTCAATGCTTTTCACATCGTGTATCGGTTCATTCTCTCTGTTCCACAAGGTTCTTGACTGGAATCAGAGCTTGGGCAACAAGTTCGTCAACGAGCTGGTGTTCATTGCTTTCAACATTATTCCCGTTTACGGTGTGGCAACAGCTGTCGATGTTGTAGTCCTGAACACAATCGAGTTCTGGAGCGGCCGCTCAGTGGCCCAGAATGAGACCCAGACCATTCAAGGTACAGACGGTGAGTATACAGTACAGAGCAATGAGAACGGTTATTCAATCACCAAGGACGGCGAGACCGTAAACCTGGTTTTCAACGAGGAGAACAACAGCTGGAGCTATTCAGATGGCAACGCTACCGCTGAGCTTATCCGTTTCAATGAGAACGGCACTGCTACTCTGGCAAACGGCAAGACCGTACAGGTTAACGCTGCCGGTGTTATGGCTGCACGTGAGTCTGCTGAATACGGATATCTGGCAAATCGTTGATGGAGCATCCTGAAAACAGCGATGAGTACAAGGGATTGGCGGTGAACAAAGGGGTGGAGCAACCCTCTTCCGTCAATCCTTACTTTAAGGGCCGGCAGTTCAGACGCCAGCCCAAATTGTCTGCGGCAGAGTATGTGGAGGGCATCCTGAAAGGTGATGTCTCTATCCTGGGACGTGCCGTGACACTGATAGAGAGTCTTTTGCCCGATGACCAGGCTATTGCGCAGGAGGTTATTGACAAGTGCCTTCCTTTCTCGGGGAATTCCGTGCGCATAGGCATCAGCGGTGTGCCGGGTGCTGGAAAGAGTACCTCGATAGATGCTTTCGGCCTGCATGTCCTGAAGGATGGCGGAAAGCTTGCGGTACTGGCTATTGACCCAAGCTCTGAGCGCAGCAAAGGCAGTATTCTTGGCGACAAGACCAGGATGGAGCGCCTGTCTGTACATCCGTCGGCCTTTATACGTCCCAGTCCGTCTGCCGGCAGTCTGGGTGGCGTGGCCCGCAAGACCCGCGAGACGATAGTGCTTTGCGAGGCGGCTGGCTACGACAAGATCTTTGTGGAGACAGTGGGAGTGGGGCAGAGCGAGACTGCCGTTCATTCAATGGTGGATTTCTTCCTGCTGATACAACTTGCCGGAACCGGCGATGAGCTTCAGGGCATCAAGCGTGGCATTATGGAGATGGCTGACGGCATTGCCATAAACAAGGCCGATGGCGATAATGCTGATAAGGCTGAGCTGGCCGCGCGTCAGTTCCGCAATGCGCTGCATCTGTTCCCGGCACCTGACAGCGGGTGGACACCACAGGTCGTGACCTATTCCGGCTTTTATGAGTTGCGGATAAAGGAGGTGTGGGATATGGTGTGGGCATACATTGACTTCGTAAAGAAGAACGGCTACTTTGCGCATCGCAGAAACGAGCAGGCCAAATACTGGATGTATGAGTCCATTAACGAGACTCTGAAGAACGGTTTCTACAATAATCCTGTGATTGCCGGCATGCTTGCCTCAAAAGAGCGGCAGGTGCTTGACGGCGAGCTGACATCTTTTGCCGCCGCAAGGCAGTTACTGGATATCTATAAGCTCCAGTAGCCTCTGGCGGCACTGCTCCATAAGCCATTTGGGTGTGGATGTGGCGCCGCAAATTCCTATGTTTTCCGTATCCCGGAGCATATCCGGTGTTATATCCGCGGGTCCCTCTACCGAGAAGGTCCGCGGATTTACCTCAGTGCATTCCCTGAGAAGGACCTTGCCGTTTGAGCTCTTCTGGCCGCTTACGAATATGATGACCTGATGGCTGGAGGCAAACTCGCGAATGTGCTCCCGGCGGTGTGATACCTGTCCGCAGATGGTGTTGAAGTAGGTCAATGTGGCTCCGGACTGCATTCTGGACTGAAGCGTCTCGATTATTTTCTCGTATCCGCCAGATGATTTTGTGGTCTGCGAGTAGAGGAAGATGTCGCGACTGAAGTCTATCTCGGAGATGTCACCGGCAGTTTCCAGTACAATGGCAGTACCGTCGGTCTGGCCCACAAGCCCAAGCACCTCGGCATGTCCTTTCTGACCGTATATTACAATCTGCTGTCTGCTGTGGTCAATCTTGCTGTATTGCTCCTTTATGCGTTTCTGCAATTTCAGCACGACAGGGCAGGTGGCGTCAATCAGGGTGATGTTGTTGGCCTGCGCTGTCTGGTATGTGGCAGGCGGCTCGCCGTGGGCGCGCAGGAGCACGCGGGCATTGCGCATATTGTCGAATTCGTTATGGCTTACGGTGTTGAGCCCCATCCTGGAAAGCCTGTCGCATTCCATTCCGTTGTGTACGATGTCACCGAGGCAATAGAGCTCGTTGCCCTGACGCAACTCCTCCTCGGCCTTTCCTATGGCGGACAGAACACCGAAGCAGAATCCTGAGTCCTTGTCTATCTCTATTGTCATTCGCGATTCCCTGTTATTTACTGACAGCCTCGTTGAAACGTGCCATCAGCCACTCGTCCTGCTGCTCAATTGTCATCTCGCTGTTGTCCAGTACAAGCGCGTCGTCTGCCTTCCTCAATGGCGATACCTCGCGGTGTGAGTCTATGTAGTCGCGCTCACGGACATTCTGCAGAACCTCCTGGAATGTTGTGGCGCTTCCTTTTGCGGTAAGCTCATCGAACCGGCGCTGTGCCCTGACAGTGTCTGATGCTGTTACGAAGATCTTGAGCTCGGCGTCTGGATATACGGTGGTGCCAATGTCCCGTCCGTCCATTACTATGCCTTTCTGCCGGCCCATCTGACGCTGTTGCTCAACCATAGCCTCACGTACAAAACCTATGGCCGATATGGGGCTGACCTTGCCGGAAACCTCCATTCCGCGTATTTCCTGCTCAACAGACTCCCCGTTCAGCATAGTCTGCTGCCTGCCGTCGCTGTCGGTCTGGAAAGAGATGTGTATCTCGGGCATTCTTGCCTGGAGTGTCTGCGTGTCAATGCTGCCGTCTGGTGCGAACAAACCGCTACGGATGGCAAACAGTGTTACGGCGCGGTACATCGCGCCGGTGTCAACGTATGTGTATCCGGTCTTTGCCGCAAGGCTCTTTGCCATAGTGCTCTTGCCACAGGATGAATGTCCGTCAATGGCTATTATTATTTTTCTCATATCGTGCTAGATGTTGATTGCGAGGTTAAACAATAGTGATGATGTGGATACCTGGTACTTGCCGAATGAGAGCCCGAACTGCATCTTGTTCAGTCTGATGCCGCCTCCGATTGACACTCCCGTCAGGCCTTTACGGCTGCCGGTGGAGAGCTCGGCGTGGTAACGCGCATTATATCCAAGCGCCACATAGATATTATCTGTCAGCAGGATGTCTGCTCCAAAGCTGAGATGCCGCAGGAAGATGTCGCCTGCCGTGAGCTCTCCCCCGGCGTTGTAGAAATCAGACTGGCTCCATTTGTTCAGCCTGTCCATAGTGAGGGTGAGCCGCACTGGCGCGTGTGAGAGCCGGACCGACACTCCCGCCGTGATGTTGAATGGAAGCTGCTCGCGTATATCCTGGAACGGTTTGAGCTGGCCACCGATATTAGAGAAGGTGAGTCCTGCATTCAGAAGGCCTGATGGTGATGTGTAGATAAGGCCCAGGTCTGCAGCCATGGCGAACGATGAGTATGAGCTGTAGTTGGAGTAGATCATACGCATTGTGACTCCTCCGTTCCAGTTATCCCCCAGCTGGTACCCATACGTGCCGCTCAGGGCAATGTCGCGTGAGCCGAATGTGCCGGTGGTGTTTCCGTAGATGTCTGTCTGGTCTGACACTCCATAGCTTATGTATCTGGCTGACGCGGCAAATGCTGACCGCTTGCCTGCCACGTCGCAGTACTGCGCGCCGGCCGCGGTTGTTCCTGCCAGCCAGGTCATTACGTTGAGACCCAGCATTCTTGAGCTTGTGGCGGTGATTGCGGCCGGGTTGGAATAGACGAGTGTGGGGTCGTCAAGCAGCAATGATACCGTACGGCCTCCCAGCGCGGCCTCGTGCGCAGAGCGTGGCAGCTCCAGAAATCCGAATGCCGAAGTCTGGTTGTCTGCGCCGGCCGATGCCGTGCAGGCGATCATTATCAGGAACGACAATAACTTTTTTCTCACGTGATTTGCCTTTGTCTGTAAGCGCGAAGATACATTAAAATCTTTTTTGGGGAGATACGTTCGGGCGTTTTTCGTTACAATACCGTCACATTGCTTTTAAGATGGCCAAAATTTCAGAAAAAATAGTGGATTTTGTCTTGCGCAACGAAAAAAGCATTAATTTTGCAAACAACCGAAAAAGTTAAAAAACAATAATAGAGTAGGATTATGGAAATTAAGAAATCAGAGAAAGCGGATCTTGAGAAAGGAAAGTCAACCGCTCTACTTATCGGTTTCGTTATGGTTCTGGCGTTGCTTTTCGTGGCGCTGGAGTGGACACAGCGTGACAAGAAGATAGACCTTAGCGGTCTGATCGTAGCGGAAGTCTCATTAGAGGAGGAGATGGTTCCTATCACACTTCCTGAGAAGAAGACCGTTCCACCTCCACCACAGTCGGTGACAGTGGCTGATATCATTGAGATCGTTGAGGACGATGCCGATATCGAGGAGACCACCATCGCATCTACTGAGGACCAGACTGAGTATATAGAGATTAAGGAGATCGACAACATAGTTGTTGAGGAAGAGCCGGAGGAAGAGGCTCCGTTCATGGTTGTTGAGAAGATGCCTGAGTTCCCTGGCGGTATGACAGCTCTGATGCAGTATCTGCAGAAGAACATCAAGTATCCGGCAGTCTGCCGCGAGAACAACATTCAGGGTCGTGTGCTCATTCAGTTCATTGTAAACAGGGACGGTTCCATCGTTGATCCTGAGGTTGTGAAGAGCGTTAACCCGTATCTTGACAAGGAGGCTTTGCGCGTTATCTCAGGTATGCCGAAGTGGTCACCGGGTGAGCAGCGTGGTAAACCTGTACGTGTAAAGTACACGGTG
The DNA here is from genome assembly GCA_937898885.1 of uncultured Bacteroidales bacterium. GTDB lineage: Bacteria > Bacteroidota > Bacteroidia > Bacteroidales > Bacteroidaceae > Colenecus. The sequence continues at coordinate 8,626 of CALDKD010000017.1, forward strand.
CCTGTAAACTTCAAGTTGAACTAATAAGACTTGTTATAAGAAAAGGGGCTTGCGGGCCCCTTTTTCGTTATTATCCTTGATGTATATGATGAGACCTGCTGATATACTAGACAGATTCCAGACCTATCTGGACGGGCTGGATATTCCGTTTGAGCCAGAGGGACTGTATGCGCCGGTGCGCTATGCATTGTCGCTGGGTGGCAAGCGGATGCGCCCGCTGCTGATGGCGTTGGCCTATAATTTATATAAGGAGGATGTGGAATGCTGTTTTGACGCGGCTTGTGGCATAGAGATATTTCACAACTTCACATTGCTTCACGATGATGTGATGGACAGGGCTGAGATGCGCAGGGGAATGCCTGCGGTTCACGTCAAATGGAATGAGAATACAGCCATCCTGTCTGGCGACGTAATGCTGGTGCTTGCTTATAAGTGCCTGGGACATGTTCCTGAAAAGTATCTGGGTGAGGTGATGGAGGTGGCCGGTGAGGCGTTCATAGGTGTTCACGAGGGACAGCAGCTCGATATGGACTTTGAGAGCCGGAATGATGTGACCATACCTGAGTATATGGAGATGATCCGTCTGAAGACCTCGGTTCTTCCTGCCGCCGCACTGAGAATAGGCGCGATCATAGGTGGCGCCCCGGAGAGCGATGCCAAGGCGTTATATGGGTTCGGCGAGAAGATGGGCCTGGCTTTCCAGCTCAGGGATGACCTGCTTGACGTATATGGAGACAGCAAGGTGTTTGGGAAGAGGATAGGCGGAGATATTCTTTGCGACAAGAAGACGTTCCTGTATATAATGGCGCGCGAACTGGCCGGTGATGAGCATAATGCCGCGCTTGACAGATGGGCTGAATATGATGGCCCTGATGAGCAGGCCAAGATATCCGCCGTCACATCAATATATAATGAGCTTGGTGTGCGCGGTCGCTGTGAGGGCAAAATAGATGAGCTTTATCGCGAGGCGTTGTCACTATTGGATAAGGTGAGTCTTCCTGCGGAGCGTCTGGCAACTCTTAGGGATTATGCCTGCAGCTTGATAGACAGACAATTATAATTTCAATAGAATGCCATACAGAAGGCTTCCGAATACAGATAAGGCCCGTATATGGGCGATGGAGACCGCCATTGAGAAAATGCGCGGATCGGACTATTACGCTCCTGTGATATCGCCGGATGTGATGGCCAAGGCTGAGCGTCTTCTGTATCAGTTCAAGACCGCCAACAAAAAGTATCTGGCAAATCTGGAGAAGCAACTTGCATTCTCGCGCTCTGATACATATCAGAACAGGCTGAAGACAGCCAGGATGTATGTGTCTCATTTTATTATGGTGTTTAATATGTGCATCAAGAGAAAGGAATTCAAAGTATCTGACCGCACATATTATTCAATGCCTGAGGACATGACCGATCTGCCTGATTTGTCGAGTGATGTGGCGGTGCTCAAGTGGTGCGAGAATGTTATCAGGGGAGAGCGGGACAGAACAGGCCGCGGGGGCATACCTATATATAATCCATCGGTGGCCAAGCTCGCCGTGCATTACGACCTGTTCAATGAGCAGTATCAGCAGCACAACACTCTCAAGTCGCTTACTGACGAGAGCCTGCGTGAGGTCTCTGCCATGCGTCCCGATGCCGACGCGATGATTCTTGAGATGTGGAACTCCATAGAGAGGTATTTCTCGGATCTTTGTGGCGAGAAACGCTTGAGCGCTTGCCGCGAGTACGGCGTCATATATTATTATAGAAAGAGTGAGAAGACTGATTGACACTCACTCCCATATTTTCCTGGAGGAGTTTTCGGCCGATCTGGATGAGGTTGTGCGGCGGGCGGCTGAAACAGGCATTGACACTTTCGTGATGCCAAACATCAATCTTGCCTCTTTCCCTGATGTGATGCGGGTGTGCGGGATGTATCCGGACAAGTGTCACGCTACTATAGGACTTCATCCTACAGATCTTACTGATGATTTCAGGACAGAGCTGGACAGTCTGTATGAGATTCTGAAAGGAAACCGCCGGGAGGAGTGGGCGCAACCGATATGCGCGATTGGCGAGGTGGGGCTCGACTTGTACTGGGAGCAGGATGATCTGGCGCGTCAGCAGGAGGCTTTCGAGCGCCAGATTGAATGGGCTCTGGAGTTCGGCCTGCCTCTGATAATTCATTCCAGATCTGCGTCCGGCCAACTGTGCGAGATGCTTGACAAATACAGGGAGACGCCGCTTCGTGGTGTGTTCCACTGCTTCTCAGGCGGCGCGGACGAGGCATTGAGACTGATGGAGTATCCAGGTTTTATGTTCGGCATAGGTGGTGTGCTTACGTATCGTAAGTCTGAGTTGCCGTTGTCTCTGCCTCTGATTCCACGCGACAGGGTGATTACCGAGACAGATTGTCCGTATCTCTCGCCGGTTCCTTTCCGTGGGCAGAGAAATGAGCCGTCGTTCATGCTGAAGGTGGTGGAGAGGATGGCTGAGCTGTGGCAGACGTCGGTTGACGAGGTTGCCAATGTCACATCGCGGAACGCGCTTAGGCTGTTCGGCATACAATAACATCGTATTGTTTACGTTTTATCTGTACCTGCTCATTAAAAGAGAGGTGATTGCAGATGAGAAATATCAGAAATATCCGTACCGTATTGATACTGGTGGCTATCGCCATAGCATTGTTCTCGTTGCTGGTGTCTCACTCCCTGGTGAGGGATCTGCAGCAGGAGGAGCACAACAAGATGGAGATTTTCGCAGGGGCATACCGTGCGATCAATGAGGCTACCGACGACACGGACCTGACTCTCGTGCAGTCCATCATAACCGGCAACAATACCATTCCTATTATAGTATTGGATGACAACGGCGTGGTGGAGAATTTCCTGAACATTGAGATTCATAATGCTGATACGCTGGCATATCTTTCCAAGAGGGCTGTACAGATGCGCGAGAAGGGCAATTCCATTAAAATCTATCACGGGCAACAAGGCTCGGGACGTTATACCGAGGTATGTTTTGACGACTCTCTTATGTTGAACAGACTTACGGTGTATCCATACATCCAGCTTGGAGTTGTGTCGATATTCGTGCTTATTGCCATATTCGCCCTGCTGAGTTTCAAGAAGACTGAGCAGAACAGAGTCTGGGTGGGGCTTTCCAAGGAGACAGCGCATCAGCTGGGCACGCCTATCTCATCGCTTATGGCCTGGACAGAGCTTCTGAAGGATAAGTATGATGGTGATGAGCTGATAACCGAGATGAGCAAGGACGTGAGCCGTCTGGAGACCATTGCCGAGCGTTTCTCGAAAGTGGGCTCAATGCCGGATCCTGTGGCTGAGGACGTGGCTGTGGTGCTGAACCGGGCTCTGGGCTATATTGAGCGTCGGTCTCCGGCTACCGTACGTTTTGTGAGAAATTTCCCGCAGACACCAGTGATAGTGAGAATGAATGCTCCGCTCTTTGAGTGGGTGGTTGAGAATCTATGCAAGAATGCCGTTGATGCGATGGATGGCAGCGGCGTACTGACCATTGATCTTTTTGAGGACAGCGACAATGCCTACATAGAAGTGGCGGATACAGGTAAGGGAATAGCCAAGGGCTCGTTCAAGACTGTGTTCCAGCCTGGTTTCACAACCAAGAAACGCGGTTGGGGACTTGGGCTCTCACTGGCTAAGCGTATTGTTGAGGAATACCATAAGGGACGTATCTTTGTAAAGAAGTCGGAACAGGGCAAGGGCACTGTGTTCAGAGTAGAGCTGAGAAAATAAAAAGTCTTTTTAGCACCGCATTAAAATAATATTTGTATCTTTGTGGCCCGAAAAAATTAGCTCAATGGGAAAACTGGGCGCATACAAGGTTGATTTAAAGGGCCAGAAGGATGCCGTGGCATCATATCAATGGCTTGTTGACAGCGATTTCTTCTCTGCCCTGGACGTGGAGGATATTCGCAGCGGCCGCGTTGAGGTTTCTCTTGAGGTGACAAAAGTCTCCGGTCAGTATGAGCTGGATTTTGCGATTAAAGGGTATGTGATAGTGCCGTGCGACCGCTGTCTGGATGATATGTCTCAGGAGATAGAGACTACGGGAGACCTCAAAGTGAGGTTGGGAGATGACTTTGCCGATGATGGTGATGTCGTGGTGGTTCCGGAGGTCTCGGGAGATATAAACGTTGCCTGGTACATTTATGAGTTCATCTCTCTGGCTGTTCCTTTGAAGCATGTACACGCGCCAGGAAAATGTAATCAGGAGATGTCTGAGCAGCTGAGTCGCCACAAGGCACCTGAGGATGGCGAGGATGAGCAGGGTAAGGAGACTGTGGATCCGCGTTGGGCAGATTTGGAGAATTTGAGTATTGAAGATAAGGATTAAATATATAACAATTAAAAATTAAAGAAAATGGCACATCCTAAAAGAAGGCAGTCAAAGACTAGAACTGCCAAAAGAAGATCCCATGATCATGCAATTGCTCCGACATTGGCAATTTGCCCAAACTGTGGCGCTTGGCACGTATATCACACCGTATGCGGTGAGTGTGGCTATTACAGAGGCAAGCTGGCCGTTGTAAAAGAGGCTGTTGCTGAATAATATTCAATGGAATGAGAGAAACGCACCGCTCGCGATGCGTTTTTTTTATATATTCGCGGAACATGCATAAGGCCGGATTCGTAAATATTGTAGGTAATCCAAACGTAGGAAAATCCACTCTGATGAACCTGTTGGTGGGGGAGCACATCTCCATAGCCACTTTCAAGGCTCAGACTACCCGTCATCGCATTATGGGTATTGTGAATACAGAGGAGTCGCAGATTGTTTTCTCAGATACTCCCGGAGTGCTGAAGCCGAACTACAAGCTGCAGGAGTCAATGCTGGCATTCTCGGAGTCTGCCCTGGTGGACGCTGATGTGCTGCTCTATATGACAGACGTGGTTGAGAAGACCGACAAGAACGCGGAGTTTCTTGCCAAGGTGAGTCATCTTACAGTACCGGTGCTTGTGCTTATCAATAAGATTGACTTGTCAGACCAGGCCTCGCTTGAGGCTATGGTAGGCGCCTGGCACGAGATACTGCCTTCCGCGGAGATAATACCGATATGCGCTAAGACAGGCTTCGGTATTGAGTACGTTCAGAAAAGAATAAATGAGCTGCTACCGCCGTCTCCGCCTTATTTTGACAAGGACCAGCTTACAGACAAGCCTGCCCGTTTCTTCGTATCGGAGATTATCCGCGAGAAGATACTGCTTAACTATGACAAGGAGATACCTTATTCTGTTGAGGTGGTGGTTGAGCAGTTCAAGGAGAACCGTAGCAGGATTCTGATCAATACGGTGGTCTATGTGGAGCGTGAGTCGCAGAAAGCCATTCTGATTGGCCATGAGGGCGGTGCTATGAAGAGAGTGGCGATGTCTGCCAGAAAGGATCTGGAGCAGTTCTTCGGCAAGAAGGTTTTCCTGGAGATATTCGTTAAGGTTGATAAGAACTGGCGCAGCTCAGACAGGGAGCTGGCTAATTTTGGGTATAATCCTCAGTAAAAGTTTGCTATGGGAAATTTAGTCGCAATTGTAGGCCGTCCAAATGTGGGCAAATCTACTCTTTTCAATCGTCTCACACAGACAAGACTGGCCATTGTTGATGATGAGGCCGGTACCACACGCGATCGCCAGTATGGCAAGTGCGAGTGGGGCGGACGCCAGTTCTCTGTGGTAGATACCGGAGGCTGGGTTGTCAATTCTGATGATGTGTTTGAGGAGGAGATACGCAAGCAGGTTGAGGTTGCGATAGACGAGGCCGACCTGATACTCTTTCTGGTTGATATCCGCAACGGTATGACCGATCTTGACGCGCAGGTAGGAAAGATTCTGCGCAAGGCCTCCACACCTGTCATTCTGGTGGCCAACAAGATGGATTCTTTCGACTTGCAATATGCGGCAGCCGAGTTTTATAAACTTGGCTTAGGAGATCCGGTATGTATGTCGGCAGCCAACGGAAGCGGTTCGGGCGAGTTGCTTGACCTTGTTGTGTCAAAACTGGTGGACAAACCAGAGGATGCTGCTGACGAGGAGATTCCTCGCTTTGCCGTGATAGGACGCCCGAATGTTGGCAAGAGCTCTATAGTAAATGCATTTATCGGCGAGGACAGGCACATCGTGACAGACATAGCCGGTACTACCCGTGATTCTATATATACCCGCTACGATAAGTTCGGCTTTGATTTCTATCTGGTTGATACTGCCGGAATCAGAAAGAAAAGCAAGGTGGAGGAGGATCTTGAGTTCTATTCAGTGATGCGCTCTATCAGGGCAATAGAGAACTCTGATGTGTGCATACTGATGCTGGATGCCACACGTGGAATTGAGAGCCAGGATATGAACATCGTCTCTTTGGTGTTGAGGAATCAGAAGGGACTGGTGGTAGTGGTGAACAAGTGGGATCTTATTGAGGACAGGTCTGCTACGGTTATGCGCAACTATGAGGATGCCATCCGCTCCAGGCTGGCACCGTTCAGCGATTTCCCGATAGTATTCACGTCTGTTATCAGCAAGCAGAGGATTATGAAGGTGCTGGAGCTTGCAAAGGAGGTTTATTTGCATCGCTCGTTCCACGTATCTACCGGTAAGTTCAATGCTGAGATGCTTCCTCTGATTGAGGCGTATCCGCCACCATCAATCAAGGGAAAATACATCAAGATAAAGTATTGCATGCAGTTGCAGGGCCCGAGCATACCATCGTTCATCTTCTTCGCAAATCTGCCGCAGTACGTCAAAGAACCGTATAAGAGATTCCTTGAGAACAAGATACGTGAGAAGTGGGATTTCTCAGGTACTCCGATCAATATCTTTATCCGTCAGAAATAATTCAGGATTCTTGTCAGGGGATAAGTATTTTTCTGGAGCGGCCATCGTACTGAACCAGATGTATTCCCGCGGGAAGAGCCACTGTCAGGCTGCCGTATGTGTCAAGCTCTGTCTTTCCTGTAAGTGAGCAGACTGTGATGCGCGTGGTGGCCTGCGCGTTTATCCTGAGCATACCGTCAGCTGTGACGGTTACCGTTGTCCCCTGTTCCGGTACGGCTTGAATCTCAGTGGCGTCAGGGATGGTGAACGATGCGGCTCCCTCTGAATACTTTATTCCTGTTATGGAGTTGATGGCGAAATGGCCTCCTGCGGATGCGGGTGGATTACTCCATAGTGTAAGGCTGTCGTTGCTCTTGTAAGGGTATAGGTCGCTGGATTGGGTATCGGATGACAGATTGTTGTCTGCCGGCAGAACAGTGTAGCCAGGGTTTTTGCTGTTTGTGTTTACTCTGTTGCCGAGCCATTTCTGCCTGTCGTAGGATACTGCTGTGGCCAAAAGTCCGGCGGCCTCCTGATATTTGAACCATCCTGTCTTGTCGTGACATTCCAGAATAATGTATTTGTCCGGGTCATCGGTAGGCAGCCTGAACGCGATGCTGGTCTTTCCTAAATCATCAAGAGTGTATTTTCCCGGGGAATGAAGGGTAGGTATGTCCATCCATCCTATGGAGAAACGCTCGAGTGCGCTCATCCCGACTGGCGAGAACCCATAGTTGCCGTAAACACCGTTGTCCATTATACTCCAGTCAAAGATGAAATTGGCACCAGTGCCTGTGTTGTAGAAATCCGGTAGTCCCATTATGTGACAGAACTCGTGGCAGAATGGGCCGATACCGTCTATTATGTCATCGCTGTCGTAGAACAGCTCGCATGAGCATATATAGTTGCGGATTCTTGTGCCGCCAAGATTCAGGTTGATGGATGATGCGTGTGGCCAGATGGTGTTTGGGTCGGAGCCGGCATAGTTCTCACCGCGTCCGGCATAGATGAGATATACGAAATCAACCACCCCATCTCCGTCGGAATCGTATTCCTTTGGATCAAACAGCCCACGTTTGTAGGCTTTGGAGCAGATCTCGGCTACCAGCCACGCCGCACTGTCAAAGTCTGTTCCGCCCTTGTTCCTGCCATAATGAATGTAGCTGCTGTCCGCCCTCACAGGTCCTATTACGTGAAATGAGGGGGTGAACAGGCCGTATGACTGCGCCTCAAAATAGTCACGCGCGCTTCCTTCTACAATAATCTGATTGTCTTGGTAGATTACTTCATCGTGATATCCTTTCTGGTTCAACTGACTGTCAATTCTGCGCGATATGGCCACAGAGTCCATAGTGAAAGGCCTGTCGGGAAAATCAACGAGCAGGACCAGACCGAGTCTCTCTCCTTTTGCCTTGAATTTGGTGAGGGAATACTCTCCGGGTGTGGCCTCCTGAGCCTCAAGGTACTCTTTTGCTGTCATGCATCCGGCCGCCACATGCTTCTCGGCATAGCCCCGTTCACCGATGTCGTGCGCTAACATTCCGCCGGCTGCCATACCGTCAGCCTTGATGCCGGTGACATACCTGTAACTGCCGTCCACATCTTCTGTGACTGCTATTCCATCGGTAGTGTGTAAAATGTGAAGGCGCTCGTCTCCCGCAGACACAAGGTGCAGGGTGCTGCCGTCAGGCTGATGAACGGGAATGATGTTCTTCCTCACAGGTACCGCGACAGCACTTGCCGCAGCTAATACTAAGGCGAATAGTAGAACGGTCAGTCTGACGCGTGCCATCAGCGTGTCAGAGTTGGAAATTCTTTTTTCTCAGCACAAAATTCTGGCTGAGATATTTGGCCCTTACCGTAGGATTGGCGGCAAGTTCCTCGGGAGTGCCGTGTACCAGGATTCTTCCCTCAAATAGCAGGTAAGCACGGTCTGTGATGCTCAAAGTCTCGTGCACGTTGTGGTCTGTGATGAGAATGCCGATGTTGCGGTATTTGAGTTTCCAGACAATCTGCTGGATATCCTCAACCGCAATCGGGTCAACGCCTGCGAACGGCTCGTCCAACATTATGAACTTAGGCTCAATGGCCAGGCATCTGGCTATCTCGGTACGTCTGCGCTCACCTCCTGAGAGTCTGTCTCCGAGATTCTTGCGGACTTTCTGCAAGCTGAACTCCTCAATCAGACTCTCCAGCTTCTCCCGCTGATACTCAATAGGTTTTCCGGTAAGCTCAAGGACGGACGCGATGTTGTCCTCTACGGTCATCTTACGGAATACACTGGCCTCCTGCGCAAGGTATCCTATGCCTTTTCTGGCACGCTTGTAAACCGGATACTCGGTGATGTCCTCATCGTTGAGGAATATACGCCCCTCGTTCGGCGTGATAAGTCCGGTGGTCATATAGAACGATGTTGTCTTTCCGGCACCGTTTGGCCCGAGAAGACCTACTATCTCGCCTTGCCTTACGTTGATGGATACGTGATTCACCACTGTACGCTTGCCATAGCGCTTCACCAGATTCTCTGTGTGGAGAATCATAGGTTCCTGACTGGTTGTGAGGTTTTCTTCCATATCCGTAATATGTTTTCGGACGACAAAGATAGTGGAAAGATGGCACAAGTAATGTCTTGCTAATTAATAATTGCTAATTGTCCCATCAAATTTGGTGGATTGTGATTATTGGATTAATTTCGCGCCTTATTAGGGACGGGCATTTTCCGAACCGTGGTACAGTTGATATTTACAAACCAAAATAACTAAGATGAACATTTCATTTGAGAATGTAAGCAAGGTACAGGGCCTGCTTACCGTCAACCTTGAGAAGGCTGATTATCAGGAGAGTCTTGAGAAATCACTGAAAGAGTACAGAAAGAAAGCGTCAATGCCGGGTTTCCGTCCGGGTATGGTTCCTATGAGCCTGATTCAGAAGATGTACGGCAAGGCCATCAAGGCTGAGGAAATCAATAAGGTTCTTCAGGATAAGGTGATGTCTTACATCAAGGACAATAAGATTGATATGCTAGGTGAGCCGATGCCGAACGATGAGAAGGAGCAGGGCCAGAGCATGGATGATGAAAACTTCACTTTCTGCTTTGACATTGCCATAGCTCCTGAGTTCGATGCCTCAGTCAGCAAGGACGACACCATTCCATACTATGAGATTCAGGTTACAGACGATATGGTAAATGGCCAGATAAGCAGCTATACCCAGCGTACCGGCACATATCAGAAGGTTGATGTGTATCAGGCAAACGATATGATGAAGGGTCGTCTTGTGGAGCTTGCGGCCGACGGTAAGGATCTTGAGGGTGGAATCGTAGTAGAGGACACAGCCCTGATGCCTTCATATTTCGCTGATGACGCTGTCAAGGCTCTGTTCGAGGGCAAGAAGGCTGGTGATGTGGTTGTGTTCAATCCGTCTGCCGCATACGCTGGTAACGCCGTACAGCTCTCATCACTGCTTGCAAAGAGCAAGGAGGAGGCTGAGAATATCAAGTCTGATTTCTCATTCACAATATCAGAGATTACCCGCTATATACCGGGTGAGCTGAATCAGGAGCTTTTTGACCAGATATACGGAAAGGACGCCGTAAAGAGCGAGGATGAGTTCCGCGCCAAGGTTCGCGAGTCTCTGGAGAATAGCTTTGTTCCGGACAGCGACTATCGTTTCCTGCTTGATGTGCGCGAGTATCTTACAGGCAGAATTGGTAAGCTTGAGTATGCCGATGAGCTGTTGAAGCGTATTATGCGCGCCAATAAGGGACAGGATGAGAAGGACGATATTGACGAGACATTCGAGAAGAGCCTTGAGGAGCTTACCTGGCATCTTGTAAAGGAGAAGCTTGTGAGCGCCAACAACATCAAGATTGAGGAGGAGGATGTCATGAGTCAGGCCCGCGAGGCAACCCGCGCACAGTTCGCCCAGTATGGAATGATGGAGCTTCCCGCAGAGCTTCTGGACAATTATGCGAAGGAGATGCTCAAGAAGCGTGAGACTGTTGACGGTCTTGTAAACCGCGCTGTTGAGAACAAGTTGTCCGCCGCACTGAAGTCTCAGGTCAAGCTGAAGAGGAAAAAGGTCTCAATGGAGGAGTTCAATAAGCTTTTTGAGCCGGACATAGAGAAGGCCACCGCCAAGAAGGCCGCCAAGAAGGCCGCTAAGAAAGAAGAGTAATACCGCATCTTATGGACGATTTTAGAAAATTCGCTACACGCCATCTGGGTATGAGCGGGCAGACACTGGACGATGTGGTCAAGGCAGAGGCCCAGTATCTGAATCCATACATTCTTGAGGAGCGTCAGCTGAACGTCACTCAGATGGATGTCTTCTCGAGGCTTATGATGGACCGCATCATCTTCCTGGGTACTGAGATAAACGACTATACCGCCAACACCATTCAGGCGCAGCTGCTTTATCTGGACTCTGTGGATTCATCGAAAGATATATCCATTTACCTGAACTCCCCGGGTGGCTCGGTGAGCGCGGGTCTTGGTATCTATGATACAATGCAGTTCATAAGCAGTCCGGTGGCGACAATCTGTACCGGCATGGCGGCCAGTATGGCTGCCGTGCTTCTGGTGGCTGGTCACGAGGGCAAGCGCTCGGCGTTGCCTCACAGCCGCGTGATGATTCATCAGCCGATGGGCGGTGTTCAGGGACAGGCCAGCGATATAGAGATTACCGCCCGTGAGATTCAGAAATTGAAGAAAGAGCTGTACAGCATAATTGCAGAGCATTCACATACTCCGTTTGACAAGGTATGGGCAGACAGTGACCGTGATTACTGGATGACCGCGCAGGAGGCAAAGGAGTATGGAATGATTGATCAGGTATTGGAAAAGCGTAAGTAATGCCGGCTAAGACTCAGAATCATTGCTCGTTTTGCGGAAGGTCCGAGAAGGAGGTTGGCTTTCTTCTGGGCGGTCTGGATGGGTATATCTGCAACGAATGTGCGGAGCAGGCTCACGAGATTATCAAGGAATCGCTTAAGGGAAAGAAGTCTAAGGAGTTTCAGCTGGAGATACCGAAACCAGTTGAGATAAAGGAGCATCTGGACCAGTATGTCATTGGTCAGGATGAGGCCAAAAGGTATCTGTCTGTAGCTGTATATAATCATTATAAACGAGTTACGCATAGAGATGGAGACAATGCCGGCATAGAGAAGAGTAACATAATTCTTGTAGGTCCTACCGGAACCGGCAAGACTCTTCTGGCACGGACTATCGCCCGTTTCCTGAAGGTTCCTTTCACTATCGTTGACGCTACGGTGCTCACAGAGGCCGGATATGTAGGTGAGGATGTTGAGAGCATACTCTCCCGTCTGCTTCAGGTGGCCGACTACGATGTTGACGCAGCTCAGCGTGGCATTGTCTTTATTGATGAGATAGACAAGATTGCCCGAAAGAGCGATAATCCGTCCATTACCCGCGATGTGAGCGGTGAGGGCGTACAGCAGGGACTTCTGAAACTGTTGGAGGGCTCTGTGGTGAATGTTCCGCCACAGGGTGGCAGAAAGCATCCTGAACAGAAATTCATTCAGGTAGATACCAGTAATATACTGTTCATCTGCGGCGGTGCGTTTGACGGCATAGAGCAGAAGATTGCCCAGAGACTCAACACCCAGGTGGTAGGATTTGAGGCTACCGGCGAGAGAGTGAGAATTGATCGTGGCAATATGATGCGCTATGTGGCTCCACAAGACCTTAAGTCTTTCGGAATGATTCCTGAGATTGTGGGTCGTCTGCCGATAGTCACATATCTGGAACCGCTGGACAGGGATGCGCTCAGGAAAATTCTTACTGAGCCAAAGAACTCACTGACAAGGCAGTACACCCAGTTGTTCAAGATGGATGGAATTGAATTGTCGTTCCAGCCGGCCATGTTGGATTTCGTGGTTGACAAGGCCATTGAGTTCAAACTCGGCGCCCGTGGTCTGCGCTCAATAGTGGAGACCATAATGATGGATGCCATGTACAGTCTTCCGTCTGAGCATCCCGAAAAGTTTGAGGTTACCGCGGATTATGCGCGTGAGCAGTTGGAAAAAGCCGATGGAGCACGTCTGAAATCGGTCTGATTGTAACATAAACAAGTTTTTTGAAAAAAAAACGCATAAGATTTGGTGATATCACCGAGATGTTCATAACTTTGTTATGGATACCCTACAATGGGTAGATGTTTATTATGGCTGATAAATACAATTTACTTGAGACGCTGAAGGTCCATTTCGGATTTGACAAGTTCAAAGGGGATCAGGAGGCGATTATCCGGAACCTTCTGGCCGGCAACAATACTTTTGTGCTGATGCCTACCGGAGGCGGAAAGTCGCTTTGCTATCAGCTTCCGGCGCTCCTTATGGATGGTACCGCGATCGTGATATCTCCTTTGATAGCGCTGATGAAGAATCAGGTAGATGCGATGAGGAATTTGAGTGAGGAGGACGGAATTGCCCATTTTATCAATTCATCGCTCACAAAAGGCGCGATTGAGCAGGTCAAGGCTGATATTGTATCAGGCAAGACGAAACTCTTGTATGTCGCTCCTGAATCTTTGACTAAAGAGGAGAATGTTGAGTTCCTGAAGGGTATAAAGATATCATTCTATGCGATAGATGAGGCACACTGTATTTCGGAATGGGGACACGATTTCAGACCGGAATACAGACGTATCAGACCTATTATCTCGGATATCGGTGAGGCTCCGGTAATAGCTCTGACCGCAACTGCCACCAACAAGGTGCGCGATGATATAAAGAAAAACCTGGGCATTCAGGACGCGCAGGATTTCAAGTCTTCGTTCAACCGTCCGAACCTTTATTACGAGGTGAGGCCAAAGACAAAGAATGTTGAGAAGGACATCATTCGTTTCATAAAGGCGAACGCGGGAAAATCAGGCATCGTGTATTGTCTGTCCAGAAAGAAGGTGGAGGAGCTTGCCGAGGTGCTTGCCGCCAATGATATTCCGGCATTGCCATATCACGCCGGAATGGAGGCTGCCGCGCGTACCAAGACGCAGGATGCTTTCCTGATGGAGAAGATTGACGTTATTGTGGCTACCATAGCATTCGGTATGGGAATTGACAAACCGGATGTAAGGTACGTTATTCACTATGATATACCTAAGAGTCTGGAGGGCTACTATCAGGAGACAGGCCGTGCCGGACGTGACGGAGGCGAGGGTCAGTGCATAGCTTTTTATAACAGCAAAGACGTTCAGAAACTGGAGAAGTTCCTTGATGGAAAGCCCATAGCGGAACAGGATATCGGCAAGCAGCTTCTTCAGGAGACAACCGCTTACTGCGAGTCATCCGTATGCCGCAGAAAGCAGCTGTTGCATTATTTCGGTGAGAACTTCGAGCCGGACAACTGCGGTAATTGCGACAACTGCCTGAATCCTAAGAAACAGGTGGAGGCAATGCAGCTGCTACAGACCGCAATAGAGGTCATTCAGGCTGTAAAGGAGAACTTCAAGACAGATTATATCATAGATATGCTGCTCGGAAACGAGACATCCGAGATTCTTGATCACAAGCACGATGAGCTTGATGCGTTCGGAGCCGGCAGCGACGAGGATGAGAAGACCTGGAATGCGGTTATCCGTCAGGCATTGATTGGCGGCTATCTTGTCAAGGACGTTGAGAATTACGGACTCCTGAAAATTACGGCAGAGGGTCTGAAGTTCCTGAAGGAGCCTAAATCCTTTATGATTGTAGAGGATAAGGAGTTCGAGGAGGAGGATGTTGAGGGACCGATGCGTGGCGGTGGTACATTCGCAGTTGATCCGGAACTCTATTCTATGCTCAAGGATCTGAGGAAGAAACTCTCCAAACACCTGCAACTGCCACCGTATGTCATTTTCCAGGACCCGTCACTTGAGGCAATGGCAACCACATACCCCATTACGATGGAGGAGTTGCAGAACATCACCGGTGTGGGTGCGGGCAAGGCTAAACGTTATGGGCAGGAGTTCATCGACCTGATAAAGCGTCACGTTGAGGAGAACGAGATAGAGCGCCCTGAGGATATGAGGGTGCGCACCGTAGCCAACAAGTCTAAGCTGAAGGTTGAGGTAATCAAGCTGATTGACCTGAAGGTGGCTTTGGATGACATCGCCATATCCAAAGGCATGGATTTTGACGAGCTGCTTACCGAGATAGAGTCTATTGTATATTCCGGCTTCAAGCTGAATATAGACTACTTCATAGCGGAGACCATTGATGAGGACCGCGCTGAGGACATCTACTCCTATTTCAAGGAGTCCGAGACAGACTCCCTGGACGAGGCCATCGACGAGCTTGGCGATGACTACTCTGAGGAGGAGATAAGACTTATACGAATCAAGTTTATATCTGAGGTGGGTAACTGATGATTATTTTCAAGAGTACAAACAAAATCAGGATATTATGTCATTTTTAACAGACCGAGTTGTAATGGAGGGACTTACCTTCGATGATGTGCTGCTGATGCCGGCTTATTCCCAGGTTCTTCCCAAAGAGGTTTCACTTGCCACAAAGTTTTCAAGGAACATAGCTCTGAATACTCCGTTCGTGACTGCCGCTATGGATACAGTCACTGAGTCGCAGATGGCCATCGCCATAGCACGTGAGGGCGGTATCGGAGTCATCCACAAGAATATGTCAATTGAGGAGCAGGCCCGTCAGGTCGCAATTGTGAAGCGTGCCGAGAACGGTATGATATATGATCCAATCACAATCCATCGCGATAACTACATCCGCGATGCCCTTGCCCTTATGAGGGAATATCATATAGGTGGCATACCTGTGGTTGATGATGAGGGACATCTTTGCGGCATAGTCACTAACCGTGACCTCAGATTCCAGAAGAACTATGACGCTCTGATAGGCGATGTCATGACAAAGGACAATCTGGTGACAACTTATCAGCAGGTTGATATGGAGGCTGCCGCTCAGATTCTTCAGGAGAATAAGATTGAGAAGCTTCCGGTTGTTGACAATGACGGCAAGCTTATAGGACTTATTACCTATAAGGATATTACAAAGGCCAAGGACAAACCGATGGCCTGCAAGGACAGCAAGGGACGTCTTCGCGTAGCTGGTGGCGTAGGTGTCACCGTTGATACCATGCAGCGCATTGAGGCTCTGGTTGAGGCCGGGGTTGATGCTGTGGTGATTGATACTGCCCACGGTCACTCACGCTCAGTTGTTGAGAAACTGAAGGAGGCCAAGGCATCGTTCAAGTCAATTGATATCGTAGTAGGCAACATTGCTACTGGTGATGCCGCCAGAATGCTGGTGGATGCCGGAGCCGATGCCGTGAAGGTCGGTATAGGACCGGGCTCAATCTGCACCACAAGAATTGTGGCTGGCATAGGCGTTCCTCAGATTTCGGCCATATACGATGTGGCGGAGGCCATCAAGGGCTCTGGCGTACCTGTGATTGCCGATGGCGGTCTGCGGTATTCCGGCGATGTAGTCAAGGCTCTGGCTGCCGGTGGTGACTGTGTCATGTTCGGCTCTCTTGTAGCCGGTACAGAGGAGTCCCCGGGTGAGACTATCATATTCAATGGACGTAAGTTCAAGTCATATCGTGGAATGGGATCTCTGGAGGCTATGGAGAACGGCTCAAAGGACCGTTATTTCCAGGGCGACCAGAAGGATGTCAAGAAACTGGTTCCGGAGGGAATCGCAGCCCGTGTCCCTTATAAGGGAACATTGTACGAGGTGGTATATCAGCTGGCCGGTGGCCTGCGCTCAGGTATGGGCTATTGTGGAACTCCTGATATCCAGTCATTGCACAATGCCCGTTTCGTGCGCATAACGAATGCCGGAATGAACGAGAGTCATCCGCACGATGTAGCGATAACAAGTGAGGCTCCAAACTACAGTCGTCACGAATAATTAACCACTGAGGAGTTATGAGAAAATACTTTCTGCTTGGATTGGCTTTGGCCCTGCCTGTTGCTTTTATGGCTCAGGAGGATGATCCTGTAATTATGAACGTGGCAGGTAATGATATCCAGCGTTCAGAGTTTGAGTACTTTTTCAACAAGAATAATACTGAGGGCAGGACAGACAGCAAGGCTGTCGCCGAGTATGCGGATTTGTTTGTGAATTTCAAACTGAAAGTAGCCGCTGCCATAGATGCCGGTCTGGATACCACTCAGTCTTTCCTGAAAGAGTATGCCGAATATCGTGGAATCGAGGCAGAAAAGTATCTGGCGCCCCAGTCGCGTATTGAAAACCTTGCCAGGAGCATATTCAATGACTCACGTAGGGAGGTCGGAGAGAAAGGCCTCTATTATCTGGGTATGATAACTGTAAAGCCCGAGGTTGTAACACGTGAGACAGTTGCCGAGGCAAAGGCCCTTGTTGACTCTTTGCGCACACTTATTGTGAATGGCGCGGATTTCCGTGAGATTGCATCGCGCTACTCACAGGACGAGGTCGCGCAGAACGGTGGTATGGTAGGATGGGTAGGCGAGAATCAGTTGCCTCCGGTTCTGGCCCGTGCCGTTTTCTCGCTTGAGGTCAATGAGCTTTCGCAGACTCATCTCTCAGAATATGGTTGCCAGTTGTTCAAGGTCTTCGGACAGCAGAAGTTTGATGACTTCGAGGAGCATCGTGCCTCCATTATGGAATGGATAGAGGAGAAGGGGCTTATTGAGGAGGTCAAACTGGAGCAGGCCAGGGTGCTTGCAGAGCAAGAGGGCTGGGACCTTACTCCTGAGCAGGCTCTCGCACGCGAGGACTCATTGCTTGAGGATATGCATCCCGAGTTCAAGTTGCTCTCCAGAGAGTATCACGATGGATTGCTGCTTTTCGACATCAGCAATGCGGAGATCTGGGAGAAGGCTGCAAACGACACTGCGATGCTTGAGAAATGGTTCAATGATCACAGAAAGTCATACAAGTTCGAGAATCCTGTTTTCAAAGGCATTGTGGTGTTTGGCAGGAGCGAGGATGCGATACAGTCTCTGAGAGAACGCCTGAGCGGAGTTCCTGCGGAGGACTGGATTCAGGAGGTGATAGATTTCAATACTGACTCACTGAAGGTACGCGTAATGAGAGGTCCTTTCAAGAAGGGTGCCAATAAGTTTTGCGACAAGATTGTCTTCAATGAGGGAGAGTGCGATCCTATGCCGGGCTTCCCTGTGACAGGTTATGTGGGTAATATTTATACTGAGCCTGAGACTTGGCTGGATGTGTCCGGCCAGGTTGTGGGAGATTGTCAGGCAGAACTTGAGAAGCAATGGGTCAGGGAACTGCGTGGCCGGTATAAGTACAAGATTAACAAGAAGGTGCTGAAGACGGTCGGCAATCACGAATAATGAGGCTGAAGGCTGATTCAAGATATATGGTTTATGTGTCAGGACTATGCTTTGCAATGGTCCTGGCACTTGTTGTTATCTCTTGTCGTAATCAGGTTCAGCCTGCCGATAAGGGAAGAAAGGTCGTAGTGGCGCTTGAGGGTAACTATCTTTATTACGATGAGTTGCTCAATGCTATGTCGGCAGGCCTCTCGCCTGAGGATAGCGCTACATTTGCCGATGAGTACATCAAGAACTGGATATCTGAACTGCTGCTTTACAAGAATGCCGAGCGCAACATACCGGATACCCGCGACATAGACCGGCTGGTTGATAATTACAGGCGCGCGCTGATTGTGCATCAGTACGAGCAGAAACTTATTGAGCAGAAATTCAACAGCGATATCCCGGAAAAGGAGATACGTGCCTTTTACGAGGAGAATCAGGGCCTGTTTGTGCTTGAGGAGCCTTTGGTGAAGGGATTGTGCGTAAAGTTGCCCAAGTCATCACCAAATCTGAGCAGATTCCGCAGTCTGTACCAGAAAACCGACGACAAGTCGATGGATGAGCTGGAGAAGTACTGTATTCTGAATGCCGTAAGGTATGAGCCGTTCTACGATAACTGGATGCCTCTCTCGCAACTGGAGCCGATATTCCCGCAAATGGGCAGAACGCTGGCATCACTTCTGGAGCAGAGGCGCGATATTGAGGTGACGGATGATGAGTTCGTATATTTCCTCAATGTGACGGATATGGTCAGGAAGGGTGGTACAGAGCCGCTTGAGAGAGCAAAGCCTGAGATTCGCAGACTTTTGAGAAATAACGATGAGGTCAGATTCATAGAGCGTGTCAAGGAGGATTTGTACGAGAACGCTCTGGCTAAGAATAGAATAGAGTTTTACTGATTACTTATGAGAAGGTATTTTACGACATTGATTCTTCTGCTGACGGCAGTATTTGCCGTAGCGCAGAATGATAATGTTATAGACGAGATAGTCTGGATAGTAGGTGATGAGGCTATATTCAAGTCTGAGGTGGAGGAGCAGCGCAATCAGTCTCAGATGCAGGGCGTGCGCTGGGAAGGAGATCCCTATTGCCTCATACCCGAGGAGCTTGCCATTCAGAAACTGTTTATCAATCAGGCGGTGATTGACAGTATTGACGCGACGCCTTCGGAGGTTGCCGAGGAGATTGACTACACGATACAGGTTCTGACCAACCAGTATGGAAGTGTGGACAAGCTGGAGGAATATGCGAATATGTCCTTGAAGGAGATCAGGAGCAATATGGAGGATGCCACCAGAAACAACATCATCACCAGGAAGATGCGGGCCAAGATTACAGAGAATGTCTCAGTAACTCCGGCGGAGGTGCGTCGTTTCGTAAAGGATATGGCTGTAGATGACATTCCGTTTGTGCCTACCCAGGTTGAGGTTCAGATAATAACCCGTGAGCCGGTCATTCCTCAGGAGGAGATAGATGCCGTCAAGGCGGAGCTGAGGGATTATACAGAGAGAATACAGTCTGGAGCCACCACGTTCTCATCTCTCGCCATCCTCTATTCTGAGGACCCTGGCTCGGCAAGGCGAGGCGGTGAGCTGGGATTCGTGGGGCGTGCCGAGGTGGTGCCTGAGTTTGCGGCTGTGGCATTTAACCTTACAGACCCGACAAAAGTATCCAAGATAGTTGAGTCGGAATATGGATACCATATCATACAGCTTATTGAGAAACGTGGCGACAGGGTAAACGTACGCCATATCCTGCGTAAGCCAAGAGTCCCGGCTAAAGCTGTGGAGGAGGGAATTCACCGTCTGGACTCCATTGCCGATGATATCCGTAACGGCAAGTTTACTTTCGAGGAGGCCGCGCAGTACCTTTCAGCTGACAAGGATACCAGAAACAACAAGGGTATTATGATGTTCCATCCGGAGAACAGCAATACCTCTGTATCGAAGTTCCAGATGCAGGACCTTCCGCACGAGATTGCCAGGGAGATAGAGAACATGCACGTTGGCGAGATAAGCGACCCGTTCACAATGGTCACCTCAGGAGGAAAGACCGTGTGCGCCATAGTTAAGCTGAAAAGCCGCATTGCGGGTCATAAGGCCTCTGCATCGGAGGACTTCCAGATTCTACAGGAGATTGTGCTTAACAGGAAATGCGAGGATGCCATCCAGAAATGGATCTCCGATAAGCAGAAAACCACATACGTTAAGATTTTTGACGGATGGAACGATTGTGAGTTCCGTTATCCGGGATGGGTATTGCAATGAGGCCAGGCTCCTGGAACATTCAGAATGTACTGTTCCGCTTGCTGATTCTGGCGGCTACCTTGTCGTATCCGTTGTTATCTGCTGCCGCTGAGCCTGCCGATTCAACCAAACATACAAAGACATCGTCGGGAAAAGAGGATTTCGTTTACCTTCTGAATGCCGATGAGATCCGTTTCAGCCAGAGACTGAATCCGGACGCGCAGCTTCTTGTGGGCAATGTGGTGTTCCGGCACGACAGTATGTATATGTATTGCGACAGCGCGTTGTTCTATCAGAAGGCAAACTCTTTCAATGCATACCATAATGTGCGCGTGGAGCAGGGCGACACCCTGTTTATGTTCGGCGACTCGCTCTATTACGATGGAATGACCCGTATGGCCAGGGTGCGCGATAACGTGCGTCTTGAGAATCGCGATATGATTCTGCTCACTGACAGTTTCAACTATAACCGCAACACCAGTCTGGGCTATTTCTTCAATGGAGGAATGCTGCTGGACATTGACAACACCCTTACGTCTGAGTACGGACAGTACAATACCGATCTTGGACTGGCGGAGTTCAGAGACAGTGTGGTGCTGGTCAATGAGCAATATACGCTGAACACGGATACGCTGGAGTACAATGTTGACCAACATACCGCTTTCTTCAGTTGCCCTACGGTAATAGTAAGTGATGACAATGTCATCAATACCGAGCGTGGCTGGTTCAATACAGAGTCAAGTAATTCCGTGCTTCTGGACCGCTCTGTGGTGACGCGTCAGGAGGGGGCGCAGCAAATGACCGGCGACAGCATCATCTACAACGACAACGTGGGGCGAGTCTGGGGCTTTGGCGATGTGGTGATAAACAACTATAGTGACAAGATTGATGTCTTGGGCGATTATGTGTTTTACGACAACAAGATTGATTCCGCCACAGTGACCGGCAAAGCACAGGTCCTGGAGTATTCATCCAAGGATACTCTGTTCCTTCACGCCGACACTATCAAGTTCCGTACCATATATGGTGAGAATGACACCATACTGAACCGTCAGGTTAAGGGATATTATCACGTCAGGGCCTATAGGGTTGATATGCAGATGGTGTGCGACTCAATGGAGTTCGAGTCCCGTGACTCTTGCCTGACACTCTATAAGGACCCTGTCGTATGGTCCGGCAACCAGCAGATTCTGGGCGAGGTCATAAAGGCGTATATGAACGACAGTACGGTTGAGTGGGCTCACGTAATAGGCCAGACACTTTCGGTGGAGCAGGTGGATACGGTTATGTACAATCAGATAGCCGGCCGTGAGATGAAGGCTTTCTTCCGCGACGGTGATATTTATAAGGCAACGGTCGATGGCAATGTTCAGGTTGTCTATTATCCGTACGATTCGGACAGCACGCTCATCGGTATGAATACAACCGAGGCCTCAAGTATGGTGGCCTATTTCAAATCGCGTCAGGTGCAGAAGATTGTAGTTCACGAGCAGTCCAGCGGAGTGCTGTATCCAATCAGTCAGATTCCCCTGGAGAAATCACGCCTGAGCAATTTCGCCTGGCTGGAGGTGATGCGTCCGTTCAGCAAGTACGACATCTTCTATTGGCGTGGCAAGCAGGCTTCCGAGAAACTTAAGGAGAGCACGGTAAACAAGGCAGTGCCGCTGCCCACATTGCCTGTAGTTCCCGGTGGCAAATAGATATTGAATACAGATACTTAAACCTCACTGCATATTATGGGAATGTTCAACATCAGAGAGCCTCGGCGTATGGAGCATACTTATATCTATTACGACGAGAGAAAGGAGAGACTCAAGAAAATTGAGGAGAACGCCAAGCGTGATCTGGGTATGGTGGAAGAGAATGAGCAGGAGTTCGACCCAAACAGGATAAGGGGTAAGTTCATAGAGGGCACCAAGCATCTTAAACGTAGAAAAGAGGCCGGCTCAAAGCCCATACCGGCCACTGTGGCTGTTGCCTTGATTGTAGGACTGTTGATATTGCTGCATTATCTGTATAGCGGTGAGTGGTTCTTCTAATCAGCTGCCTGAGTGATGGATGATATAATCAGACTCTTGCCTGAGTCCGTTTCAGGAAGGATTGCCGCCGGCGAGGTTGTACAGCGTCCCGCATCGGTAGTGAAGGAATTGGTGGAGAACTCCATTGATGCCGGCGCCAAGTCTGTGAAGGTTATTCTTACTGATGCCGGACGTACCGCAATCCAGATAATAGACGATGGCTGCGGTATGTCAAAGAGTGATGCCGTAACAGCCTTCCAGCGTCACGCCACATCCAAGATACGTGAGCCGGAGGATCTGTTCGCGCTCAATACATTCGGATTCAGAGGCGAGGCATTGGCTTCCATTGCGGCTGTCGCAGAGGTGTCGTTACGCACCCGCCGTGCTGAGGACGAGGTTGGAACCGAGATTGAGATCAGTGGGGGAACAATAATCAGACAAGAGCCGGTGGCCTGTCCCACAGGCTGCAACTTCACCGTAAAGAATATCTTCTACAACATACCGGCCCGTAGAAAGTTCCTGAAAAGCAACCAGACAGAGCTCAGCAATATAATAAAGGAGATAGAGCGTGTGGCGCTGGCACACCCTGAGTTGAGCATATCGGTTTCTCATCAGGGTGCGGAGCTGCTCTCCCTGCCTGAGTCAACGTTGAAGCAGAGAATTATCGGGCTGTTTGGCAAGAACATCAACAAAGCCCTGCTGCCGGTATCCACCGAGACCTCAGCTGTAACGGTATCTGGTTTTGTGGGAACGCTGGACAGTGTCCGCAGGAAGGGGATGGAGCAGTTCTTCTTCGTCAATGGCCGGTTTATGCGTCACCCGTATTTCCATAAGGCGGTGATTGAGCCATACGAGGGGCTTGTGCCCGACGGTGAGCAGCCATACTATTTCATCTTCCTTGATGTGCCCGCCGATTCAATTGATGTCAATATACATCCGGCCAAGACTGAGATAAAGTTCAGCGAGGAGCAGCTGGTATGGAAGATACTCAATGCGGCAGTGCGTGAGGCCGTGGGCCGTTACGAGGGTACGCCATCCATTAATTTCGATACTGAGGGCATGCCCGATATCCCCATCGCCGTAGAGAATGTGGAGCAGGTCAGACAGCCCAAGGTCAGCTATAATCCATCGTTCAATCCGTTCCATAATGTCAGTTCCAAGCCTGCCGGCAGCGGAAACGGCAATTGGTCCAAGCTCTATGGCGATGTGCTTAACGAGAAGGTGCGGGAACGCTCCTTTGAATACGGCCTGAGTGCGCAAGCTGATGAGCGGCCCGATGTGGTTACTTTGCCTGATTCGGCTGAGAAACCGGACCGTCCCTGCTTCCAGTATAACGGCAGCTATATTGTATCTGCATCCGATAATGGAATACTTGTCATTGACCAGCGCAGGGCTCATCTCTGCGTGTTGTACGACAGCTATATGCGGCAGATTCAGCAGGGTGGGCGAGTGTCTCAGGGACTTCTGTTCCCCGAGATGATTCAACTGTCGCCATCTGATGCCGTTCTGTTGAATGAGTACGGACCTGACCTTACCGCTTTGGGCTTTGACCTGTCTGATATGGGCCGGGGCGCTGTGGCCATACAGGGCGTTCCTTCAGGATTGGATGGTGTGGACTACGCCAAGCTGCTGACAGATATGCTACATACCGCAGCCGAGGGCACATCGGCCCAAAATGGCAGACATCGTGAGAAAATGGCGCTCTCTATGGCGCGCTCAGCCTCAGTAGTGGCCGGTCAGATTCTCTCCGATGCAGAGATGCGCGACCTTCTGAGCCGCTATGAGTCTTGCGGAATGCCTCGCCGTACCCCCGATGGCAAAGCTGTCTGCCTTGTCATAGACCAGAAGGAGCTTGACTCAAGACTGTAGCCAAGCCGAAGACAGCGCAACGCGGGCAGTCATTATCAATATCCTCACCCGAGAAAGTATGGGGCTAGTATGAAAGAGTATCAGACACGCATTTGCAGCAAGACCTTCTTGTTTGTAGATTTGATTTTCGCTGATTTTCTTCCATTCTTCCACCGAGCCTTGTAACTTGCAGATTCTATACGTGT
>CALDKD010000018.1 GCA_937898885.1 uncultured Bacteroidales bacterium
ATCTTCACGCGAGGAGGGATATAACTAATGGTATTCTCAATAATAGATGGATAATGAAGATAAATTACCGTCGGATCCTTGTCTGAATCAATTGGATGCCATACTCCACTCTTATCTTGTATTTGTGTCTCATTCTCGATGTTATATCCTGTGACACCCATGTCCCTCAATTGTTCATCCAGTTGATAGGATAGAGTTTCATGTATATATTTCCGTGCTGTCTTGCGTAATTTATCACGCTGGCTCTTGCTCGTCTTGTCTATACCAAAGAAAGAGTGACTTATAGCCAAGTCTATATCTTCAGAAAAACGTTTTATGATATTGAAACCTTTGGATAGAGATGTACCTCCTTTAAATATCAAAGATTTATGACAGTCTGTCTTAAACAGAGCTTTTAATGTGACAGTCACCCACCAATCCTTTTCTATTGCTATCTGATTAATACCAGTATTGTCAGTTTCCGTCTGCTGTAACATCGCCAGACGGTCAACTAAATCATTGTTAAGCCATAACTTTCCCATATATGATGTAATTAGATTAGCATAGGTTTTACAATTCTTTTCATCCATGCAGGCATCATGTCCACATCCTTTGCCAAATCGTTCTTTTCAGGTTCTTTAGTTATTAGAGTGCGAATGGTTTGTATTTCTTCAGTCCCTACATTCTCTTGCTTCAGTGCTTTAAGCGCTTGAACCATAAGAGCTGCAAGTCTTGTCTTATAACAAAAGTTTTTGGGCACTCCTCTTTTCAGAATAATTAGCCGGTTTGCTAATTTGATCGTTCTCTCACTGCCAGTCGTTAAATATGTGTAATTCATCGGAACTTGGGTGGACAGTCCCAGCACATTTAATGCAGTCATGCCAGAAGGGAGTACTTCTGCATTATCGCGTGCTGCAATAGCTTGCACCACTTTCTCAACAGATGGAAGTACTATACCAAATTTGCTAATCCTTGGTTTAACATATATCCCCTGTGCCAGTTTAACCAGTTTACCTTCATTTGTCAGTTCCGCCAATGTCCCTCCCACAAATTCCGTGTGGTACTCTGGAAAGTCCGAACGAAACAGCACACTATCCTCTGGTAACGTATCTATACGTTCTTTGAGGGTACTATGGTCTATTTGAATATTATTCATGTTTATATCACCTTTGAAATTTTGACAATATTTCAAGTGTAAAGATAGGCATTAATCTTAATCTTGAGATAAAAAAGAGCTTATAATGTTGTTCCAACATAAAATACCTGCTGTTATTTCTAACTTTGCGAAAAACACTAATACCATACCACTATGCCCAAGTTCCATCCCACCGCAATTATTGAAGATTGCTGGTCCAGTATTGGCAATATCACCTTCTTCCACCGTGACGGCAAGTGCTACTACAAGCGCAAACCCTACACCGTATTCCGTGGTACCGCAGCCCAGCTTGACCAGGCTCAAGTCCATCACCGCGCAATACTTGCCTGGCAGCATCTGCCACACAGCGTCCAACTGCAGTGGAACCACTACGCCCGTACCGTTCCATCCCATCGTCCGCCGTATGACAACAATCACCACATCAGCGGCTACAATCTCTTCGTCAGCGCCTATCACGGTTTCGCCCAGCTCGGCCGTGAACACGTGCCTGAACCTCAACTATTCCCGGAATTCCCTTCTGCAGCATTGGAACTCCTGCAGATAATGCCTGGTACTGGATTAGCAACCATCCGCTGCCGCCTCACGCTGGCTGATACCACCATCCTGAACGCTGGCACCTCTCTGCCCGAATTCAGCTTACCGCCCCGGGTGTGGGCTTCAACCCCGGCCTGATGCGCGCCTATAGGCCTACATCTGTCAACTTTGTATCAATCGGCCCAACCACAAGTACAAGAGTCGTGACCTTCTCAGTCACAGCCCATAGTAATATAAACGAGTATCAAGTCCAAATCCGCTACCGCCTGATTGATTTGGTTACTGGTTACAGTAATAATTGGCTGAAGACATCAATATATTGATTAATTCATCCCTGAACTTTGGAGCAAGTATTATACAGGAATCAACCTTTTTCTGACAATTTAAGGCATTTACAAATTTTGCTTCTCCAAAAGGTGTCATAATACCATTCTTGCTATAAATAAACCAACTACCATGACATCCTGAGATAACTATCATTCCAAATTCATTCTCTCGCTTTTTTCTTTTGGTTTTTGATGTGCCAGAAATAATTTGCAGCTTTGCATCTACATAATAATCAACATATTCTGCCACGTTGTCATATGATAAAGATTGGCATCAACTTTGCATTATAAAATGTGTTCCTATACCAAAAACGCAGGCATTCCCTCCGCCGAGTGAAGAGCCCTACGCGGGACGGGCAGGTAACCGCAAAGTTATTAACCATAATAAGATAATACATATGACAGTATTAGATTTAAAAGGTATAGCAGGAGCCGGTGGTTCTATTATCCTGAATGCCCAAAACTACACGCCATTAGATCTTAAAGGAATCGCCTCTGTTGGTAAACAAAGTGGAGCTACTTTAATAATTAAAGGCGCCAACAAACTAACATCTCTTGACTGCAAGGGCATTGCAAGCTGCAATCCTGGACATGTAGTTTTTGATTTTGCTTAATCAAAAACAGATCTAAGAATGGCACATTTATTAATGTAAGCGGGAATCTGTAAATATGATTCTCGCTTATTGTTTACACTTTATTAATAATAATGACTTATCTGCTAATGGTAAGGCATATTTACAACATACAATTGTTTATCTTTATCCAACCACTTCTTGGTATTCAGCAAACTACGTCCTAAATCTAACCCGCATTCATACCATAAAGTACTCATCCACTAGTGCTCCTTTCACAAAATAGCATGTCAGCACTTTGTACAAAACATTATTGTTTGCCTCATTCATGTAAGGAATGTGTGCATTGTCTATTTTGAATGTTTTATATCTGGTACGAGCCTCTCCCTTAGTTTGCAACTTACTACGCTTAACATTTATGCCGGGCTCGTTATAAAATGCATATTCGTGATCTATATGTGTGATGAACTCTTGGCCTGCGCTCTCTTCAAATTGCATATGTACAATCTGAGTCACATAATGATCCTGGTCATGAGGTCCATCCTCCAAAATTTCTTCAAAGGTAATATCTTGCCCTTCATGAGAAACTAACAGCCAATCATTAAGCCAATCCCTGTCATAGTATTTACTCAAGCTATCAATTGTTGTTAATTTTCCACCATAACTACGACCAAAATCCTTTTCTTCACAAATAGCACCAATCTCACTTAATCCATCACCGCATACATTATAGTCTGGTCTGATGGACAAATCAAATTTGAAATGCTTTCTCCATTCAGCTATCATATCGACCAAATCCATTGAGATATGTCGTAATATGATATGTGTATCAAGTTCCGGAACAAACACCCTTGGCGGAATTACTGACTTTAATATCCAATCATTCTTGATCTTTAGAAGTCCATAATGGTTATCTATGAGACCATGATAACTATGTAAATGAAGGTATCTATCCAGCGGGCATCCTTCTGTATAAGTGAGAAATTGCCCATATTCCAACTTCTTATAGTATCCATATAAAGAAGATAGTAAAACCCATTTCCAATCTTCAATTAAGGGTATAATACCTGAAAGCGACTTGCAATTATTCTCGACATACCAATCCCAGTTTAACACGTCCAATAATCTCTTGATATTTTTTATTTGGATGTCAAAACAAGCATATTCTGTTTCCGAATCCGTTGTCAGTTGTTTTCTGGTCAATTCACGAATATTCTCAATTCTTTCTCGTCGTACTTGTTCTAAAACAAAATTCTGAAACTCTTTGCTATCCATCAATTCAGAGATGGTTGATAATATCTCTGCGCGATTATCAGTTTGTTTTAGCCAATCAACAAATTTTTCACGGTATGCACCACGTCGACCTTGATACAAAGAAATCTCGTTTTCGAATTCTTTTTTACGGCAAGTCTCAAAGAAAGACGTTATTGTTTCGCCAATCAATTGTTTCATAATCTCCCTCATAGCACTATTTATTCAATTATCTCTTTAACGCCAGCTGCTCATAAAACAAATTCAGCCTTTCTTCATTCAGTAACACCAACAACTTTTCAATATTACCATACACGGCAAGGAAAGGACGTGAAAAACCTGAACCATACAAGAAATTGACTTTGGCTGACTGAATGTTGTATTTGATAAACCCTCCAAGTTTTTGTGGCTTGGAGGGGGGGATATATAATAAAACGGGTATTTGGTGGGAAGCCTACCCTACCTTCGTCACTAGCAGCGAGATTTTAAGGCCCCCAGGTTTCCCACTGCCAAAAGTGTTTCCACTCCTTTGTTCAACATTCTACTGATTGTATTACTTTTTTTCATAAGCATTCCTCCTATATTTTTTAAAAGTTTAAAACCGTTACCGATAACTCTCAAAACAGCACTCACTATCGCGAGTATCTTTAATACAGGGTCACCATAGTCCGCACACAAAGTAACGAAAGCCATGAGTCAATTTTATAATCGTCTCTATATTTATCGTGTTTTTTAGATATTTTTTGTGGATTATTGTATCTCCTTAACCAGGAGCCTATCGTTCACCTAAGCCAAAATACTGACCACAATGTGTAAACCATAAGTTGCAACGGCAAATAATCTGTCCCGCCTACAATCGCAAATATACTCGAAATCCCGACATCTCCAACAAAAATCACCCGCAAATTACTGAAAACAAATACCAATAGAATTCTCAAGATACCCCGGAATCAAATTAGAGCTATACTCAATTATGGAGTTTTCAACGAAAAGAACGCCTCTTAAACATGCAAATAATCATTATCAATATCTAAATCTTGGATATCTATAAAGTTAAAAATATACATTTGGGTTGTTTATTGAGCATGATTTAACTATTTATCATAAAAACGGGCTCACCAGCGAAACGCTGTGTCTAGCTTCGACCCCAAAAGTGTGAAGATAAGGAAGACCCCTCCTGACCTCCCCTTGAAAGTGGAGACTTCATAGACACAGGAATTCCTTGCGAGTTGATTTTGTGTCGTATTCTCAATCAATTACAGAAAATAGATACATGAATGGTACTATTTCAAAAAAATCATACATACCCTAATATTGAGCTAACTGATTTTTGTCTGTGATAATCCAAAAAATATTCGGATAAGTCGTGGAAATCTATTAAAATCAAGTACATTTCCACTAGTTATCATGTATTTCTTATGAAGATTACCCACTTGAATAGCTCTTAAATCCCAAAGGTAAACACCATATTGTATAACACCTCAAAAAAACGCCCCGGTTTCGTCTTTTCATTTGTAACATCATAGTCGAAGCATCCCAGCCCAGCACTAAATCAGCCTCCGTCCGTGCAGGGCTATGGGCTTCATGGATGTCTGATACACTCCTTTTGAAAAATCGATGAGTGAAGACATGTGCTATTATGCACCATAAATATACTTCTATTCTCCAGTGTATAATTGATAAATAATATCCGGATAACAATGGATAGTGGTACGATAACACCAAAAAAATATTAATTACCGCCCATCTATCCCGTATTCCTGATTTATTCATGTGTATTTCCTATTACCAAAATACAGTTGACAAGGTTGGTCTGCTAACGGGCTTCATAGACTTTATATCCTTCAATTTCATTCTGCAAGGCATATAATAAAGCGGGCGAAAACTATTAAAAATAGCAACTTTTCGCCCGCTTTCGTAGATTATAAACTATACGACAAGCAAATATTCGGTAATGTTCACCCTCTTTTCAAGGTTAGTCATTCCACCTCACCAAACATGTCCGTCCACAGTCTGATCATGCGTTTTCCGCGCAGATTCCTCGGATCATGTGACGCTACGAATTCAGCATGTCTGAACTCAATCAGGGTGGACATTCTCTGCGCGCGGTCATACTTGAATTCCATTCCGCTGAATACGCATATTGCATGATGAAAGAAGGGATAGGTAATGGCTGTGAGATGGTTCGAGCATCGCAGGGCCTCCCGGATGAATGCAAGGTCATAGTCGTGCTGCATTTCACCAAGGACGGCCAGAATCTGCTTCTTCAACGCTTCCTTATCTTTTGCTATCAGACAGTCATCAATGCTGTACTCTTTCTGCTCCAGATGCGGGCGCCCTTTCCTGCCTGGCGTTTCCGCTATGGTCCGCATGACCTCACGGCGCACGTCAGGGTCCTCAACGTCATCGAAGTCATTCTCCCAGTCGGCCTTTCTGTCGTAGCCCTGTCTGATACTGTCCGATGCCAGTTTGCCTATGGAACTCGTGACGAACATCTTCATGAAGCCCATCAGTCTGAATTGGGCATTCATACTCCCAATTTGTTTGGACACGTCTCTCAGACCGTGGTCCATCATGATATAGTAGAGTCCGCTCATGAGTAGCGGATTCTTCTCTTTATAGGCCAGCGCCACCAGTCTGTCAGCACACTCCACCATATGCATGTATGACACTATCAGAATACGTCTGGCCCCTGTCACCACTTCCTCTTCCCTCTTTTTCATGGCCCAGGTAATCATGGTCCTGCGAAGCATGGGAAGCGACCGCCACCAGTCTTCTGCTCTTCTGATTCTGAAATACCATGTGTATGGCGGCAGCGGGTCCTCCTTTTCAGCCACAAGGTCGGCATTGAATTCATCACCCTCGAGCCGCAATTTGAAATAGCCTTCAAAAGAGAGTAGTTCCTGCATTTCATCATCATCCATGCAATACTCATCATCCTGCATGGTATCATCAGTGGCTGACTGCACGCCGAAGAAGGCCATGCATTCATTGATGACAGCACGCGGTATGCAGGTCATTATGACTTCGAACAGCCTTTCAAAGGTCGATGTGTCACCGGCAGATATCGCACTGACACCCTTGCGGAATTCCTCGTATTCATCAGGATGTTCCTTCCTCCATTGGCATACGTATTCTATGAATTTGTTGTTCATGGCATTTCTGATGGTTCTGAATTCAGAATCTGCTTTGTCTGTCATATCTTGATTTCATTTGTCGGTTATAGGCTTGTTGTTCATCTCTTTGCCAGCAGTTTCAGAATCAGCTCCGTCTTCTGCTCTTCGGTCATTCGGCCTATGTCATCGGCCGTCAGCTTGGGCTCCAGGTCCAGCAGTTTGCTGTTGTACTCGAACTGGGTCTCAAGCGGGTAGTTGGCTATGTAACGGTCGGTGATGGACTTGTTCACCGAGTGGCCCATGCTTTCCGATATGTACTTCTCCTCAACGTGGGCATGCGCCAGGTTCGTGCCGTATGAATGGCGGCACCAGGTACCCGAGGGCTTCACTTCCCAGTGCAGCACGTCCTGGCATATCTTTACAACGCGGTCCTGCACATTGGAGTTCTCCTGCGCCGTACGCTTTCTCTTGTCGGCCTTGGTGGCGGCACCCTGCAGGATGTCAGGAAACACGAATGAGCCCAGTTTGGGTTCGGCGGCTATTTCGTCAAGAATGTTCTGCAGCGGCTTGATGATGGGTATGATCACTTCCGATCCGCCTTCCGTGCGGTTCGTGGTCTTGGTGCGTTTGAACTTGAACGCGCGACGGCCGGTATCGAAGTAATACTGCGAGTAGGTCAGTTCTCCTGCATCGACCAGATTGAAGCCGTTGCACAGGTACTGGGCCAGGAACAGGCCAAGCGAGTAGTGAGCGCGCTCTGTGTATGACGGCTTCCAGGAGTCCGGATATCTCTTTTCAATGAACACACGGTACAGCTCGGTCATCTGTTCGACCGTAAGGTAGCACTCCTTCCGCATGTCGCCCATTGGGATGGCAACCAGCTTTTTCTTCCTTATGTTTGAGAATGGGTATTCGACATTGGCGAGAAAGCCTCTGGACACGCATTCGTTCCATACGGCACGGCAGTTGCGCAGGTATATGCCGCGCGTGGCGTCCTGTATCTTGCCGACTAGATTGCCCTCCCTGTCCTTGACTCCGTGCTTCATCCCTTCACTCCAGTATTCGATCTCCTCCTTTCCTATCTTGAAGCCCTTGACGGACTTGTTCCACATAATCTTGCGGAATGAGTTCAGGGCATACTGATATGAATAGCCGGTGGTGCATCGTTCGCCATCATTGTCAGTCACCAGATGATGAATGATATCCTCCCACACTCCGATGAATGACGAATCCTTTGTCTCGTCAATACCCGTCACGGTCGACTTGATTCGTTCAAGCGTGAGACTGCTGCCAAGTCTTTCCATCATGGCGACCTGCTTGTCAAAAATGGCATCGAACTCAAGTTTGCGGTCATAGAGTTCCGAACGAACGGCCTTGGCATTCATGGAACATATCTTTGAGAAGTCCGATTCGGTGAATTCGCCCGCCACATACGAATACCATGACTTGCGGTCTATGGTATAGCGCATGGCGACAGGGTACGTGTCTCTGTTTTTCTTTGGATGACGCTTATCCAGAATGAGCGAATAGGTGCAGCTTCCATAGCGTGCGGTCTTGTAAGTGGAGTCAGTTTTAGCCATGATATTGCAATAGTCTGGTGGTGTAAATTCTGTTTTCTGTCAAAAATCATGAAATCGGGAAAACAAGCTGGTTCTATCAGTCTCAAAATCCCATGCAAAGATACTTATTTCCGCGAAAAATCGGGAAAACAATGGGAAAACAGAGACGTTTTGATATGGCGTTTTTCTAGATTTCATGAACTATCACAAAAATACTAAATAATTGAATATCATAGTATTTATATGAAAAGAAAAATCGCAGAAAATCATATTGCTTGACTCATAATCTGGAGGTCCTAGGTTCAAGCCCTAGATGGCCCACACTGAAAATC
>CALDKD010000019.1 GCA_937898885.1 uncultured Bacteroidales bacterium
GTAACACTCATTACAAGACTTGTAACGATATGCCGATAAAGTATCACGTTCAGCATGCTGGATAAAACCTTAACACCTTAACACCTTAATTCGTTACGGTTTTAGGATAATGCAAGACCGTTACTGCTCAAAATAACGGTTCCGTAGCAGTCAGAGGCTGATTTTGGGGCGTCTCTCGGAGAAGCCGTTAAGCGAGTAGGCGTGAGACGCGTTAAGAAACGCGGATGTCTGAGCGTCAGCGAGTTCCGCGTTTCAGCGTCTCACACCGTAGCGAGTAGGCTTCGTAGAGCCTAGCCCCAAAATCAGCCTCTGACTGCGGCCTTGCCGCAACACTTCAGACTGCAGCCATTAAGCAATTGTGTTGAAAAGTTGTTGATAATGGCGAAAGAATGAGACCGGCATACAAATTGCCATTCCGTAACTTTGCAGTGACAATTAATGAATATGGCACCACAGACGCAGACAAAGAGAGCGGCCAGACCGCGACAGAGCATATCAGACCAGATGGAAATGAACCACCTGCAGCCACAGGCCCTTGAGCTTGAGGAGGCAGTACTGGGAGCATTGATGATTGAGCAGGACGCATTTCCCAAGGTGAGCGAGATAATCAAGTCCGAGTCGTTCTACGACCACCGGCACCAGACCATCTACGATGCAATTCTCACGCTGGTGATGAACCAGCGCCCCATCGACATTCTGACAGTAACCGAGCAGCTCAAGAGCAGCGGAACACTGGAAGAGGCCGGAGGTCCGCTCTACATAACAATGCTGGCAGGAAAGGTCACATCATCCGCGCACATAGAGTATCACGCCAGCATCATCGCACAGAAGGCTATGGCACGCGAGCTGATATCGTTCGCCAGTGAGGTGCAGACACGCGCTTTTGACGAGACGTCCGATGTTTCTGAGCTGCTACAGGCAGCCGAGGGCGAGCTTTTCCAGATTGCCCACAAGAACGTAAAGAAAGACTACACCCAGATAAATCCGGTAATTGAGGAGGCAATGGAGCGCATCAGCCAGGCGTCAAAACGCTCTACCGGCCTTAGCGGACTGGCCAGCGGATTCACGGAATTGGACAAGGTGACATCGGGCTGGCAGAAGTCAGACCTCATCATTCTGGCCGCACGTCCGGCAATGGGAAAGACAGCCTTCTCACTATCCATGGCGCTGAACATAGCCGTACACAACCGCAAGCCTATGGCTATGTTCTCGCTTGAGATGAGCAACGTACAGCTGGTAAACCGACTCATCACCAACATCTGCGAGATATCTTCCGAGAAAATCAGGAGCGGCCGTCTGGCGCCATACGAGTGGGGACAGCTTGACGAGAAGATAAAGTTGCTGCAGGATGCCCCACTCTATCTTGACGACACTCCGTCACTCTCTATCACAGAGCTCAGGACCAAGGCATTGCGACTTAAGAGTGAGCACGACATAGAGCTGATAATAATTGACTACCTGCAGCTGATGAATGCCAGCGGATGGCGTTTCAACAACCGTCAGGAGGAGATAAGTATGATATCGCGCCAGCTGAAGGGTCTGGCCAAGGAGCTGGACATCCCTATCATAGCCTTGTCACAGCTGAACCGTAACGTTGAGGGCCGCGAGGGCTACGAGGGCAAGCGTCCGCAGCTGAGTGACCTGCGTGAGTCCGGCTCAATTGAGCAGGATGCCGACATAGTATGTATGATTCACCGCCCCGAGGTCTATAAGATTTATGAGGACGACCATCACAACGACCTTCACGGTGTGGCGGAGATTATCATAGCCAAGCACCGTAACGGTGGCGTGGGCGATGTGAGGCTGTCATTCCAGAACAGTTTCGCCCGTTTCGGTGACCTGGGAAAAGCTACTGACTCACACGAGGGAATGATAATGAGCTCAAAGATGAACGGTCCGTCCGAGCAAGCCGTTGCCAACGCCCTGCCCGACGACCCGTTGTCGGGACCTGCAGGCGACATTCCATTCTAAACGGAACGAGGCGCGGACTCACATCCGCGCCTCGTTCTGTATTGTAGCATACATTACCACTTAATACCTGCGGCATTCGCTATCTTGACAGGTATGTCAATGTTGTTTATCTGACCGACAAACTGCTCAGAGCCCTTGCCGATGGCAAACACCGGAACATAGCCTGCTGAATGGCTGGAAAGGTTCACACCGACAAGAGCGGCCTCGTTCATAATCTTGACAGCGAGGTCCGAGAACTTCTCAACATCAGTGTTGGCCTTGCCATCCTCGTCAAGGTAATTCATACCGAAAATCTCTACATAGAGGTTCAGAAGACGGCTCTCCTGATCCTTGGATAGTTTGACAGCATCCCAGAAGCCGAAGTTCTTCTTCAGTTCCTCCTGCATTTCCTCCCAGGTGAGAGGAGCATCCTCGCCCAGATCCTTGTTTATCTTCTGAATATGCTTTGTAAACTCGCCCTCACTCATCTTCTGGTACTGAAGGGCCTTCAGATTAAGCGAATAGTTGTTACCAAGAACGATTCCACCGGTCTCATGGTCGGCTGTCACTACAATCAGAGTCTCGTCCTTATGCTTCAAATAGAAATCGTAAGCGACCTTTATGGCATTGTCAAAATCAATCACCTCGCGTACACAGGTAGCGGCATCCTGTCCGTGCATTGAATCATCAATTCTTCCGCCCTCTACCATCATGAAGAAACCTTTTTTCGGTTCCTTCATCATAAAATCTATTGCCGCGGTAGTGATCTTGGCAATGTTCAGGCTGTTTTCATCCTGATCAATACCAAAGCTTAGCGACGAGATCTCATCGTCCTCCGGCTCAAACAGAATCATCTTGTCTGACGATGCGGCAGCATTCCGATACTCGTCCATTCCACGCACGATGGTGTAGCCGTTTTTCTCAGCGTATGCCATATTTCCCTCATCGGAATCAGGATTCCTTTTATCAAAATTCTGATGGAAATCGCCCCCGGCAAAGAAATCGAAGCCGCTCTCGGCAAGCTGCATTCCAATCTGATGGTAGTCATTGCGTGAGGGACGATGGGCGTAGTAAGCTCCCGGAGTGGCGTGATCAACGCCTACGGATGAGCAGATAGCCACACGCTTTCCCTGCTGATGAGCTCTCTCTGCAATGCTCTTTGTCGGAGTCTTCCTGTCCGGGAGTACGCCTATTGCGTTATTGGCGGTCTTTTCCCCGCTTGACAGCGCTGTACCGCTGGCAGATGAGTCCGTAACACCGCTTGATGCAGAGTATGTCAGAACAAGGCCGGTTGCGGGAAATTGCGTGAAGCAGAGTGGAGTCACATCGTGACGTCCCTCAAGCTCAGACAAATACATCTGGGTAGCCAGGACCTGATTCACCCCCATTCCATCACCTATGAACATAAACACATACTTGGCGTTCTTGGCACCCGAGGCCGTCAGTGAGCACATCATCAGGACAGCCATCAATAAAGTCATTGCTGATTTTCTCATATTTAAGATAACATTATTTCAAAAAAGTTTTCAAATATACCATTTCTGCCCAAGACTATTAACAGAAATCCAAATTAATCAACTCCCGGAACGATGGTATTGTATATTCGGGAACGCAGGTAACGGCATCAGACCAGCCTTTTCCACGGAGCCATACGGTATGGCACCCTATTGAGGAGGCCGGTTGTATGTCCTTATCAGGAGAGTCTCCAATCACCACGGCGTCCTGCGGAAGAATGGCAATGGTGTTCACACCGATGCGGAAAATCTCCGGCTCGGGCTTGCGACGCCCTACTACGGCCGACTCCACCACACTCTTGAAATAACGGTCAATGCCGAACTCGTGCAAGACAGTGTGCATATTGCCATAGAAATTGCTCACCAAGACCAACGGCATACGTTCAGACAGCATCGCGAGCACAGGTGCGGAGACTTTTCTTATATTATCGGCCACATACTGATAACAGAAGTCGGCAACCTTTCCCGACATATCTGCCAGACCGAGATACTCCATCTGAAGTTGTATCTTTGTCTCAAGAGTCCTGTGGAAAGTGAAATCAGGCATAATGATCCGATTGCCGCCAAGAGTACGCTCCGCAAAGACGTATGCGTCGCGAAGGTTATCCTCCGGGATGCGGCAAGCCTCGTATGCCATACTGAACATCCGCATCCAATGAATGCCGTCGGTATCAATAGTACCGCCAAAGTCTATCAGCGCACCCTTTATCATTATATTGCCTGAAGTGATGCGGATGTCTCACCGCATATCCGTTCATGAGTTGTCCTCATATAAATATAGATGCCCTGCAGCACAGTCAGTTCAAACACGAAATAGAGCCACGGCTGCCCTGACAGCAATGAGACAAGAAGCGCTATGGCACGAGTGTTGAACGTAAGGATGTTTGTCCATTTGAGCAGTGGGAACATCTTGTGGCAAAGTTCCTTTCGAAGAGATTCAGGCACCTCATTGCCGTATTTATCCTGAAGCAGTCCGCGCATCCGCTGGAATTGCGGCGTACACCGTTCCTGACGCACGGTATATCGCTGATAAAAGAAGAGCCAGATTTTCCAGAACCATTTTTTCCACGGAGTAGAACTTTGCTCCCTCGCAAGTTCATCGCTGCTGTTCAGCTCGGATGCGTTCAGCAGATATAGCAGATATATGTTTCTGTAATAATCAGCAAGTCCCGCCTGATCTTTATGGCAGATTATGCCGGACACAAACATCAGAATCCATATCCAGATGCCCCACTCACACCCAATGCCAAACGGCATCTGCTGATGCGTGAGTCTCAGGCCGATGAACAGGTATATGCAGAAGAACCAGATATCGCCCGCGAAGCCGTCAAGCAGACGTCCCCAAAGAGTTCTCTTGCCAGTCATACGCGCAAGCTGTCCGTCAGCGCTGTCAAGCGTGTTGGCAACTACCAGCAACAGGAAGCCGCAGATATTCCGCCAGATTGAGTCAAAATAGAAACACACACCTGCCATAACTCCAAGAACGATGGATATTACGGTAACGACATTCGGATGAATATTGAGCTTGTTGAACTGAAGCGCCCACCAGAATCCTATCGGGCGGTTGAATTTGATGTCAAGCCACTCCTCAGTATCCATTGACTTGTAGGTAGCCTCTAGTGCTTTCTTTCTCTCTTCCCTGTTCATCTGTCACACCTTTCACGTATCAGCTCCGCAATG
This sequence comes from uncultured Bacteroidales bacterium, assembly GCA_937898885.1. GTDB lineage: Bacteria > Bacteroidota > Bacteroidia > Bacteroidales > Bacteroidaceae > Colenecus. The sequence continues at coordinate 5,145 of CALDKD010000019.1, forward strand.
ACGCGTGCGGCATCGGTCTTGCATATAAAAAAAGAGGGCCAGTCGTTGAAATCAATGATAACGGCCCGGCCGTCCGGGCCCACAATAGCATCGCCGCCATATACATCTATGTCCAATATGCGGGCGGCCTTGACCACATCAGCCTTGAACGCATCCACGTCAACATCCGCCATGCCTATCTCGTTGTTACATTCCAGACCGAATTTACCCTCTCCTACATTCTCAAGGAAGCGATGTCGGAACAACAGTCCCTCACCTATTCCGTAGAACTTACAGATCTTGCCTGGGATATGTTCCTGGAGCACTACATCGTCAATGCCACGTCTCTCCATACGGTCCATAACCGCAAGGCACTCCTCACGGGTGGACACGAGACAGACATCATCGCTCTGTATGGAATGAGAGTCACCACGCTTGATCCAACACGGAAAGCTGTCCCAACTGTCAGGTATCTTCCCGGCACTGGTTATTATGCTTCTGGCAAAAGAGACATCGGAACTCAGAAGCAGACGTGTCTCTCTTACTCTCCGGCAATTGCGTACGGCATCAGGTCTGTTTATTACGGGAATACCTAAACGCTCTATCTCCGTCAGGCGGTCAAGTGCCTTGTCGGAGCGGCAAAGATGGAAAACCGCATCAAAGAGAGTCGGATCCTCAACGCCATCGTAAGCGAATTCGCTCTCCGTCATTTTGAACAGCATATCATCGCCTCGGGCGAGCACACTGCCAACCGCATCAAAAATCACCTTGTCTCCATCAATTCTGTGTGGAGAGAAACGGCTCTCCCTGCTTACTCCCAAATACAACATAATAACATCACTGATATGGCAAAGTTACACATTTTCTCCGAGCAGCAGCCTCTCAGCCTTGGCTATGTCGTCGAGGTGATCAACATCTATGATTTTACCGAACCGGTATGCGCGCAACAGCAAGCCATCGGCTACGAGCTGCCGCTGAAATGAGCGCATTCTAGTCTGACCGGAACGCACACAACTGTCCAGAACGTCAAGCGCGTTGTCAGAAAGGCCATATATGCCACCAGACACATAACGACAACCTGCCGGAGTATCGAAAAAGCCGTTGATCCGCATATCATCGTCAACACCGACATACAATGGCTTCTCGTCATCAATAAAGTCCGTAACGCCCATCATTCCATCGCTGTCAGATGCCTCAAACGCTCTCAGATATGAATGGAATTCCTCCTTGCGGAACACAGTATCTACCGTAGTGACGCAAAAACGGCCGCCTCGCAAAAAGTCGCGTAGCTCATAAAGGCTGTGCATCGAGCTTGGAGTAGCCTTTGTCACTATCTCCAGATTAAAATCAGACTGGACGGAGCGCAAATAGCCAAGGGTCTGTGTATTGGCAGGGCTCACAATCACAGCTATGCCGTCAGCACCGCTGTCACTCATTATTCCGAGCAAGCGGCCTATCATAGGCTCGCCGCCAATCCGTACGAGAGGCTTTGGCAGCAGCGAGCCCTCGCCCGCCAAACGACTTCCCTCACCAGCGGATATTACGGCAAACCTCATGACAACAGAATGTTTCCGGCCATCAGAGATCAAGCATCATCAACTGAATCCAGTTTCAGTTTATCGCTGTCGTCCCTGCGGTCAAAATACTGTTTGCGAAGAGGATTGCGATGAATATAATCCTCGTTTCTGCGTGAGCGGAAAATGTCAATTGCAGAATAGACGGCCTGACGGAAAGAAGCTTCGGATGCGACGCCTTGCCCGGCTATATCAAATGCGGTACCGTGATCTGGCGAAGTGCGTACGACAGGGAGGCCTGCCGTAAAATTCACGCCCTCCTCCATTGCCAAAGCCTTCAATGGGATGAGTCCCTGATCGTGATACATTGCAAGAACGGCATCAAACTTCTTGTAATCACCAGAGCCGAAGAAGCCATCCGCCGGGAAAGGACCAAAACACTTGACCCCTTCCTCTGACATTTCCTGAATGGCTGGGATGATGTGCTCTGTCTCTTCAGTGCCAAGCAGGCCATTGTCTCCTGCGTGAGGATTAAGCGCCAGCACCGCGATTCTTGGTATCTCTATACGGAAATCGCGCCTGAGGGAGTTGTTCAATGTAGCAATTCGTTCTTTTATCAAATCTTTATTGATAAGAGAGGCTACTTTTGACACCGGCTCGTGTACTGTAACCAGAGCCACCCTCAGAGAGTCATTCATCAGAATCATCAAAGCCTTGGCACCATTGCCAAGCTCGTGCTCAAGATATTCGGTATGGCCGGGGAAAGTGAATTTCTCCGACTGAATGGCGCTCTTGCATATCGGAGCTGTGACAATTGCATCGATGAAGCCTTTCCGATACTCATCCACGGCGCATTCCAAAGCCTGGAATGCAGCTTTGCCGGATTCTGCGCTGACTGTGCCAAACTCCACCTTAACCTCATCGTCATTACAATTGACAAGATTCAGTCTGTCTGGCTGAGCGAACTCAGCTGAGTCAACAATATTGAAATTGGTCTCGCTCTCTATAGCCTTACGATGATACGCTGCCACCTTTGGAGAGCCATAGACTACCGGAGTGCAGAACTCGAACATTCCATCATCCTGAAAAGTCTTGAAAATGACCTCATATCCAACACCGTTTACGTCTCCGGCGGTAATGCCAATCTTTATTCTATTCATATTATTATTCTGGTTGAATTGTTATCTCGTCTATTCCGAAAGAGAATTTACGCTCCTCTATCTCATCAGGAAGCTGAAGTGAATAAGCCGCAGCCTCCATACGGCGCATAAGATTCCTCTTCTCATCACCTGGCGCATATACAAACGCCTCGGTCACGATCACACGTTGGTTTTTCTCATCTACACGGCCTACTGAGACGAACGGGCCACCCATATCGTAGTCCTTCATCTCCCACAGTCCGCGTGCTATCTGCGCATACTTGCCACGCAACTCGCTGTCAATGACATCCACATACGGACGGGCGGTCTGCATATACTGACCATCGCGAGGACCAGGTATATTCTCACGCATTACAGAATCGCGTTTGTCAAAGAAGTACTCGGTAGTAAATGTGTTTGCGTCTGTATATGGGTATGAATAAACCACAATGCTCATATCGCGTGAGCCACGGTCCGTACTGGCCCAGAAGAAATCCTTTGCAGACTTGCTTTTGGTCAATTCCTGAGGAGCCCATACATCACAGTCAAACATTTCCCTGACTTTCTCCTCTATGAACAGGTTATGTTTCTTTTTGAGAAGATCTATCTCGCGGTTCATCTCGGCTTTTGTAAAGAAATCCACAATACTTGTGGAACTTTGCGCCAGAAAGCCTTTGACTGACTCAGCATCGGGAGCCTGGATTGTCATTATCATTTGAGGAGCGGAATAGACATCACGCGAGAACCTCATCTTTGGAGCTGTATATGTCCTGTCAATATTCAGAAGGATGATGTTCCTGCAATATTTAAGATTGCGGGTGAAGTTGTCCTCCGTAACCTTTGACACCTTGAACGCGCTCTCGGCCTGAGGCAGACCAGGGACATAGTCCTCCATCACATCTACAAGTGCCTGCAACGCGCCATTTTGAAAATTCTCCGACTCTGACACAAGCAGCACCTCGTACGGTGAGCCGCTCGATGAGGGTTTCAATATTCCATTACCTCCTCCCTTGGAGTTTCCGCCACCGCATCCGCAAAAGAGAATGACAGCAGCCATTATAGCAACAAAATTTCTCATATATATCATTATTAATCATCAGCGTTTGTTCCAAGTTGCGCGGCTCTCTCTGTATTCAACATTCCACAGGCGGCCCAGACATCCTCTCCACGTGAGGCTCTAATAGTGGCAAACACGCCGTGTGAGGTGAGCCAGTCACGGAATGCCAGCATATTCTGCTCGGGAGATGTGGTGAGCGGACTGTCTGGAATAGCGTGGAAGCGTATCAGGTTTACCCTACAGCTAAGTCCCTCAAGGGCTTTCACCAGTTTGCGGGCATCAGCCTCTGTGTCATTTACATCCTTGAACATAGTATATTCAAAAGAGAGTCTGCGCTGATGGCTGAAATCGTACCTGCGCAGAACCTCCAGCATCTCTGTCATGGAGAACGCCTTCTCCGCCGGCACGAGTTTAAGACGTTGCTCAGGTGTAGGCGCGTGGAGGCTCACGGCAATGTGGCACTCACAGCCCTCTATCAGTTGTCTTATCTCACGGCGCAGACCGACTGTAGATATTGTAATGCGATGCGGGCTCCATCCGAACCCCCACTCTGACGTAAGGATATCGACGACAGCCAAGACATTCTGAAGATTATCCAGAGGCTCACCCATACCCATAAACACCACATTCGTAAGACGGTCTCTCTCAGGCAAGGATATTATCTGGTTAAGTATCTCTCCCGCAGAAAGACTGTATGCGAACTTCTGGCGGCCTGTCATGCAGAACACGCAGCCCATCTTACAGCCTACCTGCGATGAGATGCAAAGCGTAGCCCTGTCTCCATCGGGAATAAAGACTGCTTCCACACTACGTCCACCTGCTACAGGGAAAAGATATTTGCGTGTACCGTCTGACGACTCAACGAAATCTATCGGCGCGGACAAGCCTATCTGATACTTTTCATTAAGTACGGAGCGAAAGCGCAAAGAGATGTTGCTCATCTCATCTATGGTCTTGGCATACTTCCCATACAGCCAGCCAGCAATCTGTCCGGCTGCAAAGCCTGGCATACCGACCTCCGAGGCCACTTCACGCAGTTGCCTCAATGTCATTCCCACAAGATTGGTCCTCTGTTCCATCACTAATTGACAATTCACCGGCAAAGTTCTTAATTTTTGCGGCAGTACGGAAAAAAACACCGTCTCAAAACCGTCACTGCACAAAAAAAAGCACGGAGACACGCCCTGAGCGAGGTAAATATCACGCTAACCTTGCAAAGGTATATAAAAATTCATATCTTTACAACTGAGCAAAACAGAGCATTCTTAGCCGAGATGAAAAGTATTGACAACGTAGTAATTCCAAGATATGGCGCATCCACAGCCAGCGTGCGCCGCACTTTGAGCGACAAGAATCCGGAACACATTCTTATATATACAGCAGACCCCGCCGATGTCTGCGGCGTAAGCCAAGCATCGTCAGCCATGTTGGAGACAGCAGTGAATAAAGGCGCCGGATTAGTATATTCTGATTTGAGACGGAGTTCCAACGGCCAGGAAATCCTGCATCCGCTCCCAGTCTGGCAACAAGGCAGTCTGCGCGATGACTTTGATTTCGGAGCTGTACTGCTAGTCTCCAGACAAGCTGTCCAATATTATCTGCGGCAAGAGCTTCAGGAATTCAGCTACGCAGGTTTCTATCAGTTATGGCTGACAATCTCCGAGGCTTATACAATAGAACATATCGACGAGGCTCTTTACACAGCCGTTGAGTCTGATACCCGCAATTCCGGACAGAGACAGTTTGATTACGTGAATCCCCGTAACCGCGATGTGCAGATTGAGATGGAGCAAGCCTGCACTGAGCACCTCAAGCGCATTGGAGGTTGGATTGACGCATCCTGCCTCAATAGTATTGACACAGAAAACGACGATGCCGTTTTTCAGCATACGGCATCGGTCATAATACCAGTGCGCGACAGGGTACGTACAATAAAGGACGCCGTACTGTCAGCATTATCGCAACAAGCAGAATTCAGTTTCAATGTAATAGTGGTGGACAATCACTCCACAGACGGAACCACGGAGATTCTGGACAGTCTGGCGAAAGATAATCCGCAGCTTGTGCACATAATTCCCGAACGTACGGATTTAGGAATAGGCGGTTGTTGGAATTTAGCCATCAACGACTGCAGATGCGGCAAGTTTGCTGTCCAGCTTGACAGCGATGACTTGTACAGCGGTTCCGACACCCTGGCACGTATTGTAGATAAATTCGCCACTGAGAAGTGCGCGATGGTTATAGGCAGCTACCGCATCTGCGACTTTCAGCTGAACACATTGCCGCCAGGCATAATAGACCATCGCGAGTGGACTGACGCGAACGGCATGAACAATGCTCTGCGCATCAATGGCCTTGGTGCTCCGAGAGCTTTCTACACCCCGCTTGCGCGCAAGATCGGTTTCCCCAATGTCAGCTACGGAGAGGATTACGCAATGGGCATAGCCATCAGCGGCAGGTACAAGATTGGCAGGATATTCGATGAGCTTTATCTTTGTCGCCGTTGGGAGGGCAACAGTGATGCCGCGCTCAGCCCACAAAAGATCTGCGCCAACAATACGTACAAGGACTCTTTACGTACCAAGGAACTGCAAGAGCGCATAGAACGTCTTAAATCTGAAAATGTATGAAGGAGATACTCTCAAATCTAAGCGAATGCATTGACAAGCAGTTGGAAGCATGGCCAGAGGCAAGAAAGGCTTTCGATGCACTGAGCGAAGTCCGTACCCGTGTACTCTCCTCATCTGGTCTTACATTACAGTTCAATCCAGCCAGGATAGGCTCCACGACTGCGAGAATAGACAGTGCCTCAATTCAAAAGCGTAGTTGTTTCCTCTGCGCTGAGAGCCGCCGCCAGGAGCAGATGTCATTTGAGCTTGGCGACGGATTTGAGCTTCTCGTGAACCCTTTCCCTATTCTGCGGGAACATTTCACCGTGACAAGCATGACTCATCAGCCTCAGTCTATAATGTCATGCTACAAGAAAATGCTTGGCATCGCCGCAGAGCTTCCAGAGCGCTATATTGTTTTCTACAACGGCCCACGAAGCGGAGCATCAGCCCCTGACCACCTGCATCTGCAGATAGGACTGGCAGACGGAATCCCTCTGGTAGAGAAGCTGAGAGCCAACAGACTCCCTGACAATGAACAGATAACAATAGAGCCATTCGGCTACCCTGTGACAATTCTGCGTCATACCACACCTGAATCATTCAAAGAGTACTATGATACGCTGACCATTTTGGACGGCGAGAACGAGCCGCGGCTGAATATAATGGCAATGAATCTGAACAACGAGGTACTTTCTGTATTCATCCCACGCGGCAAGCATCGTCCAGACTGTTATTATGCCACAGGAGATAATAAGCGGCTGGTAAGTCCAGGCGCGATTGATATGTTCGGACTTGTCATAACTCCAAGACAGGATGATTTTGAGAGGCTGACAGAACGTGAGATTCTCGCCATATATAAAGAGGTGACTCCGAGACAGCCGGAAATTCGCGTCGGAATAATGCAGGGAGGTTCCATAAGTTTTACTCTCGATACCCCATATAGTGACGGGGAGGCTATTTTCCGCGGGGATATGGAAGTCTCGCTCAAAGGCGATGGCATACTTTGGAATGGAAAGACACTTCAAAGTCTAAGCCTGCGGCCCGATGATAATGACGGGCGCTTCACTCTTCACGGAGTGACAATAGGCCGGGAGTTTCATTGGGAGCGGAAAGAGGACCAGACATTCCCCGGTAAGTTGGAGTTCATCGTTGACAAGGATTCCGGTTCTCTATGGGCTGTGAACACACTATCAGTAGAGGAGTATCTCAAGAGCGTTATATCATCTGAGATGAGTTCATCTGCTCCTAAGGAGTTCCTGAAAGCTCACGCCGTCATATCACGAAGCTGGGTGATGGCTCAGATATCGTCATCGCACAGAAATCGCCCCAATCTGGAAACTATTCAGACTTCAGAAAAGTCTTATAGCGAGAACGTCATTATTAAATGGTACGATCACGAGCAGCACAAGCTTTTTGACGTCTGCGCTGATGACCATTGCCAACGTTACCAGGGATTGAGCAGGATTGACAACCCTAATGCCGTTCAGGCTGTACGCGAGACACACGCCGAGACTTTGATTTACGAAGGACATTTATGCGATGCACGTTTCAGTAAATGCTGCGGAGGCATAAGCGAGCAGTTTGAGACTTGCTGGCAAGAGACACATAAACCGTATCTGACTCCAGTGCGCGACGCATCTTTCCGCGACAAGTCAATACCGGATCTCACAACAGAGGCGGAGGCAGAGCGTTGGATACGATCCACCCCGCAATCATTCTGCTCAAATCCCCCGGAAGACACATTAAGGCAGGTACTCAACAAATACGACCGTGAGACATCTCACTTCTATCGGTGGTCCGTAAGGTACGGCGTTGAGGAACTGTCCGAATTGTTTGCCCGCAAGTCTGGTCTCAAAATAGGTATGATTATGTCAATGGAGCCACTCAGACGCGGGCCATCAGGACGTATTGACCAGCTCCGGATTAACGGCGGCGAGAAGAGTGTGGTCATAGGCAAGGAGCTGGAAATAAGGAGGGTGCTATCCGAATCGCATCTCTACAGCAGCGCCTTCGTAATTGACACGGAAAGAGACGACAATGGAGACGTCACCGCATTCGTCCTTACCGGAGCAGGATGGGGTCACGGAGTGGGCCTGTGTCAGATAGGCGCCGCTGTAATGGGCAGCAAAGGCTATACATACAAGGAGATTCTATCTCACTATTATCCTGGTACAAGACTCGGAAAATTCTATTGATTTCTATGGCAGACCAGATATTGGCTACATTATATGAGAAATGGGCCGGCGGACAGCCCGAAAAGATGACACGCCTCACACCGGCGGGATCAAACCGGGAATACTGGAGACTGACGTCAGGAAGCAATACCGCCATCGGAGTGATTGGAACATCAGCCGATGAGAACAAGGCATTCTTCTCAATTTGCCATCATCTCAGGCTCAAAGGCAACAACGTGCCGGAACTATATGCTGTCTCAAAGGACGGAAGCAGATATCTTCAGGAAGATCTGGGAGACCTCTCGCTGTTCGACGCTCTCAAGGAGTGCCGTGAGACCGGACAATATGACCATATTGCCATGGAGCTGTTGGAAAAGACAATATGCGCGCTGCCATCACTTCAGACAGAAGGCGCCCAAGGAATGGATTTCTCCATATGCTATCCGGTAGAGTCGTTCGATCTCAGAAGCGTACTTTGGGACCTGAACTATTTCAAATACTATTTCCTCAAGCCATCCGGCATTGAGTTTCACGAAGGACGTCTGGAAGATGATTTTGAGCGTCTGGCCGGAATCCTGCTCAGAGATGCTCCATACGACACGTTTATGTATCGCGATTTTCAGTCGCGCAATGTAATGATTCGCGACGGCAAGCCGTGGTTCATTGACTTTCAGGGAGGCCGGAGAGGGCCACTGGAATACGACATCGTATCATTTATCTGGCAGGCGCGCGCAGCCTACCCTTCTGATTTGAAGGAACATCTTGTCAACGTATATATTGAGTCGCTTCGCAGATTCAGGAACTTCAACGAGAATGATTTCAGAGAGAACCTGAGACATTTCATACTGTTCCGTACCCTTCAGGTGCTTGGCGCATACGGTTTCCGTGGAAAGTTTGAGAGAAAAGCTCATTTTCTGGCAAGTATTCCGGCTGCGATATCCAATTTGCGGGATATCCTCAACACAGGGACCGGGCGTTCAGAGTACCCATATCTGACTGATTTGCTGACTGAGATGACCAGACTTCCTGAATACAATCAAACCCTCCAGAATTCTGCGGACATACTCACTGTACGAATCACGAGTTTCTCCTACCGCAAAGGTATCCCCGAAGACACAAGTGGAAACGGAGGAGGCTTCGTGTTCGACTGCAGGAGTATGCACAATCCAGGTCTGTACGATGAATACAAACCTTTGGACGGCCGTGACAAACCGGTAATTGATTTTCTTGAGGCTCAAGGGGAGATCAAGAAATATCTGGACAGTGTTTACGGACTTACCGACCCTGCGGTAGAAAAGTACTTGAAGCGTGGATTTACGAGCCTGGCCGTAAACTTCGGATGCACGGGAGGAAGGCACCGTTCCGTAAGATGCGCAGAGTCGCTGGCTGCTCACCTGCACGAACTTTTCGGAAATCAGATAAAGATAATACTCACACATCGCGAGATGAATTCTACTAAAGAGATATGAACGCGCTGATTCTGGCTGCCGGTCTGGGTACAAGGCTTGGAGAGCTCACGTCAGACCGTCCGAAGGCACTTGTGGAAGTTGCCGGACGCACTATGCTTGAGCATCAGTTGCGAAAGCTGGACGCTTCGGGGTTCGGTCACATTATTATTAACACGCACCATTTCGCGGAGAAGATATATGATTTTCTCCAGGCAAACGGCTGTTTTGGAATGGACATTACGGTCTCCGACGAGAGCGACAGACTTCTTGATACGGGGGGAGGCATCAGAAAGGCATTCCATCTGTTTAAAAGCAACGATCCTGTGCTTGTCCACAACGTAGATATTTTCTCAGACACAGACTTGCACGCTCTTTACGCAGACCATCTGCAGTCTGGAGCGGATGCCACTTTGCTGACAGCGCGTCGCAAGACATCGCGTTATCTGTATTTTGATGAGAGCATGCGACTGCGTGGCTGGAGCAACGAGAAGACTGGACAGACACGTTCCCCATTCCCTGAGTTCAACAAAGACATCTGCACTCCGATGGCGTTTCAGGGCATTCACGTGCTGTCCCGCAGCATACTGGAGCTATTGGACAAAGTCAGTGCAGAGAGTTTCAGTATTACAGACTTTTATGTTGACAACGCAGCAAATCTGAATCTGAGAGCCGTAGAGGCCGATGCTTCCGGCTGGGTGGATGCAGGTAAGCCTGATGCCTTACAAAGGGCTGCAGAAATAGCATCGTCGTGCATTTCTCTCAAATAAAAAGTGTATTTTCGCAATATGAATAATCATCAGAATGCCAAAGCCTGGAGCTGGGTTCCCTCGCTATATTTCGCTGAGGGATTTCCTTATGTACTCATAGTGACCATATCGGTAATTATGTACAAGCAACTGGGTCTCAGCAACTCCGATGCCACACTCTACACCGGCTGGTTATATCTGCCGTGGGTCATAAAGCCCTTATGGAGTCCATTCATTGATCTTGTCCGCACTAAGCGCTGGTGGGTACTCACGACCCAGTTCCTTCTCGGCGCAGGACTGGCCGGAATCGCCTTTCTCATTCCAACCAAGAATTTCATTCAGTGGACACTGGCTCTTTTCTGGCTTCTGGCCTTCAGCAGCGCCACTCACGACATATCAATTGATGGTTTCTATATGCTTGGGCTCTCCGACAGCCAGCAGGCATTCTTCGCAGGTATCCGCAACACCGCATACCGCATAGCCACCATAGTTGGCCAGGGTGGTCTTCTGATGCTCATAGGAATGTTACAAAAGAAAACCGGAAGCGCCGCGACATCCTGGAGCATCGGATTCATTGCATCTGCCGTGGTTCTGATATTGTTGGCTATATATCACTCCCTCGCAATGCCTGATCCGGAAAGAGGCAATGACTCCAAGACTACAGCCAACGAGCTTTTCAAGGGATTTGTCAACACCTTTGTCACTTATTTTCAGAAGCCACATATCATCCGTGCCCTGCTGTTCATACTTTTTTTCCGTCTGGCAGAGGCACAGCTTACCAAAATATGTCCTCTTTTTCTGCTGGATGACACTACAAGCGGCGGACTTGGACTCACGACAGGCCAGGTTGGTTTCGCACAGGGAACCATCGGTGTTATCGGTTTACTTGCCGGAGGCATAATGGGTGGAGCGGCAATATCACGCGGAGGTCTGGGTAAATGGCTATGGCCTATGGTTCTGGCTATATCCGTACCCGATTTGGTGTATGTATTCCTGAGTCTCTTTCCCACTCAGCAAATGTGGATTGTCACACCCTGCATCTTCGTTGAGCAACTCGGCTATGGATTCGGCTTTACCGGCTACACACTATACCTTATATATTTCTCGCGCGGAGAACAAAAGACATCTCATTACGCCATCAGCACAGGAATTATGGCATTGGGTATGATGCTGCCTGGAATGATATCCGGCAAGCTTCAGCAGATACTAGGCTACAAGATGTTTTTCATCTGGGTGATAGTGTGCTGCACCATAACATTCATCGTCTCAGCGATGATCAGGTTTGACAAGGATTTCGGGAAAAAAGAATAATATGCATCTGATTGTTGACAGCGGCTCCACCAAGACCGATTGGAGTTTTTGTGAGAAGGGAACAGAGATAAGGACGGTTAGGACACAGGGCATCAACCCATGCCATCAGAGTCGCGATACCATAATGATGATCATCTCCGATGAGTTGTTGCCGGATTTGAGCAATATCAGTCCCTCGGACGTGGAGCAGGTGTTTTTCTACGGGGCCGGATGCGCTACCAGGACAATCTGCGATGATATGCGCTCCATTCTAGCCACATACTATCCAAATGCCTCCATCACGGTTGACAGCGATATGCTTGGTGCAGCCAGAGCACTTTGCGGTCATGCCGAGGGTATAGCCTGCGTGCTTGGCACCGGTTCCAATTCGTGTCTATATGACGGTAATGCAATCACAGACCAGGTACCGTCTCTCGGCTATATTCTTGGAGACGAGGGCAGCAGCTCCGCAATCGGCAGGCAACTCATCAGCGATTGTCTTAAACGTCAGCTACCGGAAGAGGTCACCACCGAGTTCATGGAGCGCTATCACCTTACAAACGACATAATCATTGAAAATGTATATCGCAAGCCTATGGCTAACCGGTATATGGCAGGATTCGCCCCATTCCTGATTGAGAAACGCCACATTCCCGAGGTTCACAAGTTGCTTGTCACCTGTTTTCAGAATTTCTTCCGCCGCAACGTTATGAACTATCACCGTCCGTGGCTTCCTGTCAACTTCACCGGCTCGTTGGCCGCCACATTCCAGACAGAGTTGTCTGAGGCTGCTGAGTCACTTGGAATGTCCGTAGGCATAATAATGAGAAGCCCTATGGAGGGACTTGTCACCTACCACTCCTCATTCTGACGGAATCACGGCTTTCCAGGAAATTTCTCACTTAACGGACTAATTATTTGCTAGTTTCATAAATAAGAGGTACCTTTGCGCCCGCGAAGCGCAAAGAGCGCCTCGTTGTGTTTACAACATATTGTCCAACTTACATTTAAATTCTATTTAAAATGGCAGATTTTAAAAACGTAAACCCTATCGAGGATTTCGATTGGGAAGCATTTGAGAAAGGTAGTGCAGCAGCAGGCCAGACCCGCGAGCAGCAGGAGCAGGCTTACGACGCCACTCTTAACAAGGTGGCAGACGACGAGGTTGTCAACGGTACCGTAATCGCGATCAACAAGCGTGAGGTTATCGTCAACATCGGTTACAAGTCAGATGGTATCATTCCTGTAAGCGAGTTCCGCTACAACCCGGACCTGAAGGTAGGTGACGAGGTTGAGGTCTATATCGAGAACACCGAGAACAAGAAAGGCCAGCTGTTGCTTTCACATAAAAGAGCACGTGCGTCACGCTCTTGGGAGCGCGTCAATGCAGCTCTGGAGTCACAGGAGATTATCAAGGGCTTCGTAAAGTGCCGCACAAAGGGTGGTATGATTGTCGATGTATTCGGCACAGAGGCATTCCTTCCGGGCTCACAGATCGACGTAAAGCCTATCCGCGACTACGATGTATTTGTAGGCAAGACAATGGAGTTCAAGGTTGTCAAGATCAATCAGGAGTATCGCAACGTTGTCGTATCACACAAGGCTCTTATCGAAGAGGAGCTTGAGCAGCAGAAGAAAGAGATTATCGGCAAGCTTGAGAAGGGTCAGGTACTCGAGGGTACCGTTAAGAACATCACCACTTACGGCGTATTCATCGACCTTGGCGGTGTTGACGGACTCATCCACATCACAGACCTCAGCTGGGGCCGCGTAAGCGATCCTAAGGAGATTGTCGAGCTCGACCAGAAGATCAACGTTGTTATTCTTGACTTCGACGATGAGAAGAAGCGCATCGCCCTCGGTCTGAAGCAGCTTACTCCACATCCATGGGATTCTCTGGACGAGAATCTGAAGGTTGGCGATGTTGTCAAGGGCAAGGTTGTCGTTATGGCAGACTATGGCGCATTCATCGAGATCGCTCCTGGTGTAGAGGGTCTGATTCACGTATCAGAGATGTCTTGGAGCCAGCATCTGCGTTCAGCTCAGGACTTCATCAAGGTTGGCGACGAGGTTGAGGCAGTCATCCTGACTCTTGACCGCGACGAGCGCAAGATGTCCCTCGGCATCAAGCAGCTTAAGGCTGATCCTTGGGCAGACATCGACGTCAAGTATCCTGTAGGCTCACAGCACAAGGCTACCGTACGTAATTTCACAAACTTCGGAATCTTCGTTGAGATTGAGGAGGGTGTTGACGGTCTGATTCATATCAGCGACCTCAGCTGGACCAAGAAGGTTAAGCATCCGTCAGAATTCACATCAATCGGCCAGTCTATCGATGTTGTAGTTCTTGACATTGACAAGGAGAACCGTCGTCTGAGCCTTGGCCATAAGCAGCTTGAGGAGAATCCTTGGGACACCTACGAGACAATCTACACACTCAACTCAATCCACGAGGGTAAGATTATTGAGATGATGGACAAGGGTGCAGTCATTTCACTCGCATCAGGTGTTGAGGGCTTCGCTACTCCCAAGCATCTTGTAAAGGAGGATGGCTCACAGGCAGCACAGGGAGAGACTCTTGAGTTCAAGGTCATTGAGTTCAACAAGGACTCAAAGAGAATCATCCTGTCACACAGCCGTATTTTCGAGGATATCCAGAAGGCAGAGGCAAAGGCAGAGAAGAAGGCTACCCGCAAGGCAACAGCCGCTAAGAAGGAAGACAAGGAGCCAGCTATCCAGAATCAGGCAGCAGCCACTACTCTTGGTGACATCGATGCCCTGGCAGCTCTGAAGCAGCAGCTCGAGGACGAGAACAAGTAATACAAAAGCTATTGGCTGTTAGTTTTTAGCCATTGGCTGTATGATAATTCAATAAAGGTCGGTATTCCCGACCTTTATTGTTAATTGCAAATCCGGAACTTTTGGATGTAAAGTTTCCAAGCGTGGCAGTAAGAATACATAATGGAGAGATTTGACGTTACAATATTGGGGTGCGGATCGGCAACGCCGAGCCCAAAGCACTACACATCCTCGCAGATTGTAAACATACGTGAGAAATTGTTCATGGTGGACTGCGGAGAGGGCACGCAAATACAGATAAGGCGGGCCCGGCAGGCCTTTGCCAGAATCAACCACATTCTGATATCGCATCTGCACGGAGACCATTGTTTCGGATTACTGGGAATGATATCCACATTCGGGCTTTTGGGGCGCACAGCCCCACTCTATGTTCACGCACCTGAGGAGATGTGGAGCATATTGGGAAAAGAGCTTGACTTCTATTGTAAGGAATTGGAATTCAAGGTTGAGTTTCAAGGATTCAATCCAGATATCATTCAGACAATATATGAGGACCGTTCAGTCAGAATCGACACCATCCCATTGAATCATCGCATATCATGTGCCGGATTTCTGTTTAAAGAAAAGCCTGTGGCTGATCACCTGAACCGCGAGATGGCCGATTTCTACGGAGTACCTATGTGGGACTACAACCGCATCAAGGATGGCGGAGACTTTACAATGCCCGACGGAACCATAATACCTCACTCAAGACTCACCACTCCTGCCGGTCCGGTACGCAGTTACGCATATTGCTGTGACACCGCATACAACCCTGCTATGGTAGAGCAAATCAAGGGCACGAACCTGATATATCACGACTGCACATACAGCAATGAAGATGCAGACAGAGCCGGGCTGCACCACCACAGCACAGCCGGTCAGGCAGCCCGTACTGCCTTTGACGCAAGAGCAGGACATCTTCTGTTGGGCCATTTCTCAGCACGGTACGAAGATGAGGGAATACTTCTAAATCAGGCGCGTGAGATATTTCCTGAGTCAATGCTCGCAAAAGAGGGACTGCAAGTTTCCGTAATATAGAGTATTTTCCCTATCTTCGCATTCGAAAAGGATTCAGCCGATGATGCCATTCAACGAGGAGAAAGTAATAGAGATGCTGCGAAAGGATGAGGCATCACGCAGCAGGGCATTCGAGCAGATTGTGCGCGAGTACAGCGAGCCTTTGTACTGGCAGATCCGACATATGGTCTACTCGCACGATGACGCGAATGACATTCTCCAAAACACATTCATCAAAGCCTGGACCAATATCGATTCATTTCAAGGCTATTCAAAGATCTCAACATGGCTCTACCGCATCGCCATTAACGAGGCATTGACTTTTCTCAACAAGCAGAGAGCCGTTCAGTCCGTGGCCATTGATGACCCGGAGATGAATCTTAGCGAGCAGCTGGAGGGTGACCCGTATTTCGACGGTAACGAGACTGAGACACAACTTCAGGAAGCTATAGCTACTTTGCCAGAGAAGCAACGTCTGGTATTCAACTTGAAATACTTCGACGAGATGAAATACGAGGATATGTCTGAGATGCTGGGGACCAGTGTTGGAGCTCTCAAGGCATCTTATCACATAGCCGTAAAAAAAATTGAGGAGTATTTCAACAATCTTGATTAAACCTTTCCAAAATAAAAGCGTCAAAAGAACGAAATGAAAAAGGAAGAGGACATATTATTAAAGAGATGCGGAAACAGAAGGCCATTCACCACACCGGATGGTTACTTTGAGAATCTGACAGAGAGCATTATGGCTTCCCTGCCGGCAGTTCCGTTTGAAGAGCCTGAGAAGGCAACACTTTGGAGCAAAGCAAAAGTATGGGTTTATATGGCAGCCTGCTTTGTAGGTATGCTGCTCGTATTCAACTTTGCCATCAACACCACAAAAGACGCAGGCAGCAATATGCAGACCGCAGAGGCTGATACTGAAGTCTATTCCGACGAGTACATTGACTCATTCTTCGAGACAGCGATGATTGACGAATATACTCTCTATTGCTCGCTTACCAACACTGGCAACTTTAATCAGTTATGAAAAAAAACGGTCTCACACTCTTAGTCCTTGCGCTTACCACATCATTGGTAGTGATGGCTCAGGCTCCGGCAGGACGTCAAGGAAGCAGGAAGCAGGATGCCCCCACCTCAGAGGAAGCGCAGAGACAGCCACGCCATTTCTCACCAGAGGAGTTCAGAGAGCGTCAGCAGAAGTATCTTACAGATAAATCCGGACTGACAGAGGATGAGGCCGCCAAATTCTTTCCACTCTACTTTGAGCTTCAGCAGAAAAAGAATGAGATCAATCTCAATGCGCGTCAGACAGTGACGAGCCATAGTGAGAGCGGGCCGTTGTCTGATGCTGAATACTCAAAGCTCATTGACAATCTGGCAGACGCTAAAATAAAAACCGCTCAGCTTGAAAAGGAATATCTTGAGAAATTCAAGAAAATTGTTCCTGCAGGAAAACTCTTGAGGATACAGATTGCAGAGACTCAATTTGCGAGTGATATGCTGAAAGAGTTACAACGTCCGGCTCCCCAAATGATGCAGATACCAGGCAGAAGGTTCTTCCCCTGGCCAAATAATCAGAACCGGCAGATGCCATTCAGTGGTATGCCACACGGAAATGTCCCGCAGTCTGGACAAGGCTCGTCTCATTGGCAGGTTCCCCAGTCACAAATGTAAAAGACTGACCCAAGATAAATGAATCCCATACGACCTGTATGGGATTCTTTATTTATAAAGTTATTCAGCGTTTCTTCTTTTTGCCTTTACCTCCATCCTGAGATGAGCGAAAGAACTGGCGCCAGTCTCCACCGGTAAAATCATCAAAGTCATCAATCTCTGGAAGTCTGTTTTTACGATTCTTCGCAGATTCGAGCGGGCCTGTCTCTGGCGCCCTGCTGGCAGTGTGTCTCTTTATCTTATTCTCACTGCTGGCGTTATTTTTCTCACGACGCTCAGCCTTGGTCTCAATCTGTTCCGGACGATACTCTGCGAAACTCTTTCTTCCAGCAGGACGTTCCTCGCGTTCCTTTCGTTCTACGTGTTCCTTCTGCTTTCTGACGTCAGCATACGGTTTTCCCTCATCAAAAGGCTTACGTTCATTACGTCCATCACCTGGCTGTGATTTCCTTTGGTCAGAGTGATTGCTACGATACTCCTTTTCTCTCTGCGAGTCACCTTCCTTGCGTGCGGTCTTCTCCTTGCGAGGACCACGCCTCTCTCGTCCGGTGCCTTTTCCCGCCTCATCAGACTTCTTCTCCTCGGAGGAGTTTCCAGAGGCAATCTCTACATTCAGCACACGATGCTTATACTCAAAGCCCGCCAATGACGCAATTATCTCGTCAGCATAATCTGCCGGAACCTCGAAGAACGAGAAACTGTGCATAAGGTCAATACGTCCTATATCAACACGAGGTCCGGAATAGCGGCGGTTGATAAGCTCCATTATGCTGGTAGGCTTAATGCCGTCCATTTTGCCAATGTTTATGAAGATTCGGGTGAAGCCTTCACGCGCTATGCGTCTCTTCTCCTTCTTCTCCTTTCTGGCATCGTCAGACTTCTGCGATGTAACCTCCTCTATCTCTGGAGCATTGCTGTAATATTCAGCAAAACGCATAAACTCACGTCCTACCACGCGCTTAATGATATCCTCCTTGTCCAGCCAGTCCAGCTTTCGCATAATATCAGGCAGGAACGGGGCAATCTGCTCCTCGTTAACCTGGAACCGCTCAATATCGTCCATCACCTTGTAGAGTTGCTTCTCGCATATCCTCTCACCAGATGGCATCTGCTCCTGAATGAACTCCTTGCCAATAGCTTTCTCAATGATGCGGATCTTCCCCTTTTCCCTCAGGTTTATGATGGATATTGACGTGCCTGTCTTGCCTGCGCGTCCGGTACGGCCACTACGATGGGTGTAGTTCTCAGTATCGTCCGGAAGGCCGTAGTTTATAACGTGTGTAAGATCATCCACATCCAGGCCACGGGCAGCCACATCAGTCGCGACCAGAAGCTGCAGCTGACGCTTACGGAACTTCTGCATAGTCAGATCACGCTGCGCCTGAGATAACTCACCGTGAAGAGAGTCCGCATTGTATCCATCCTGTATGAGTTTGTCGGCAACCTCCTGCGTCTCCATTCTAGTGCGACAGAAGATGATGGCATATATGTTTGGATAGTAATCCACCACTCGTTTCAGTGCCAGATACTTGTCCTTGGCGTGCACCATATAATAAATGTGGTTCACGTTCTCGGCACCCTCATTGCGAGTGCCTATCACGATTTCCTTCGCATCGTGCAGATACTTCGCCGCGATAGCCGATATCTCCTTGCTCATTGTAGCGGAGAACATCATAGTCTGCCTTCCCTCCGGTACCGCCGAGACAATAGCCTCAAGATCCTCGGCAAAACCCATGTTCAGCATCTCATCGGCCTCATCAAGGATGAACTTGCGGATGGTGTCAAGCTTGACCACACTACGGTTCATCAAGTCAAGCAAACGGCCTGGAGTAGCGACAATAATGTGTGCGCCACGCTTGAAATTACGTATCTGATTCTCTATTGAGGTGCCGCCATACATCGGAATGATATGAAGCCCCTCTATGTATTTTGAGAAATCGGCAAGATCACCGGCAATCTGTATGCAAAGCTCACGTGTAGGACTCAGAATGAGTGCCTGAGCATCCGGACTGGCAACATCAGTCTGCTGAATAAGAGGTATGCCGTATGCGGCGGTCTTTCCGGTACCCGTCTGCGCCAATGCGACCAGATCTCCATCATTCTCCAAAAGGCAAGGTATTGCAGCCTCCTGAACCGGCATCGGCTGTTCAAATCCCAATTCCTCTATGGCCCGGACAATATCCTCGCGGACACCGAGCTCAACGAAACTCTTCATCTGAAAAAATATTACTTCAAGTCAAAACTGCCCTCGCCTATCATAACGCCATCAACGAAGATGAACACCTGATAAGTTCCGGCAAAAATGAATTCCTCTACAGGCCAGTACATCATTACTTCCTGCTGCTCACCATTGTACTCTATGAACTTACGCATTGAGTAGTTCAAAGTAGTATTCTCATATTCAAAAGAACCGTGATCCTCCTTGAGCATCACATCGCCATCAGGTTTTACAAGTTGAACATAGACAGCCTTCTCTCCAGTCTGTGTCGTGATGTTCTTGGCTATAGTGAAACTTACCTCAATGCTGGTGACGTTCTTCACCTTGTGCTCCTCCTTGTCTCGCTTGTTGCGCGGAATGGCAGTAACGCCTACGGCATCAAGCTGTGATGCAAGCTGCACCTTCTCCTCAGCCTTTTGCTTGGCCTCGGTCAACACATCAATGGTCTTTGTGGCCTCCTTGTACTGCTGACGGACTATGGTGTTCTCCTGTGCCAGTTTCTTGTTAATCTGATCAAGTGAATCAATCTGAGCCACATACGTGCGCATTACCGAGCGCACGGTTGCAAGCTCCTTCCTCAAGCGGGTAATCTCAGCCGCATTTGTGGCCTTTGTCTGACGGAGTTCCTCCAGCAACTGCTGGGTACGGAGTTTCTCCTTCTCCAACTGATGCGCGAGTGAGTCATTCGATATCTGCACCTGCAGCTCATCATACTGAACGGCAAAGCTTGAATACTCATTCTCCATCTCCTCCTTCTCAATCTCAAAGAGCTGCACCATCTCATCATTCTCAACCGTCTTCTGATGCAGGAACCAGGCCAGTACGGCAATCGCCGCAGCCAGGATTATCAGCAATGGAATAACAAAACCTTTTCTCATATCAGTCTGATTTGTCACAGGTTACAAATATATCAGCAATCACGGCCCAGACGACGCATATTCTCCTTAACGGCGGCTATCTTCTGCTCGGCGTCGGACTGTTTCTTGCGCTCCAGCTCAACGACAGCCGCTGGCGCGTGAGATACAAAATTCTGATTGCTAAGCTTACCCATCACACCTTTCAGGAATCCCTCAAGGTGAGCAAGCTCAGCATCAAGCTTTGCCAACTCGGCATCTACATCAATCATTCCGCCAAGACGTACGGCAAACTCCGCGGTACCTACCATAAACGGAGCGGTGCCGTCGCTCTTTGCGTCAACAACCTCAATCTTATCAAGTCCGGCCATCTTCTGCATCACTGAATCAAGGTGCTGAAGCGGATTCGCGCCTACAGTCTCAACAGTGAGGGCGTCACGCATTGCTATGTTCTTCTGCTTGCGGATTGAGCGGACCTCTGTAACAAGAGACTTGCAAGACTCAAAATCGGATATGACCTTCTCATCGTACTCGTGAGCGATGTTCAGTATGCTCTGATTCATAATGCTCTCACCGGCCTTGCGCTCGCGCACATTCTGCCAAAGCTCCTCTGTAATGAACGGCATAAACGGATGCAGCAACAGGAGCAGTCTCTCAAACAGGTCAAGAGTAGAATTGTAAGTCTTACCATCAACAGGCTGGCCGTATGCAGGCTTGATAATCTCAAGATACCAGCTGGCGAACTCATCCCAGAACAGCTTATATACTGTCATCAAAGCCTCGCTGATGCGATACTTGGACATAAGGTCGTCTATCTCTGCGGCAGACTTTGCAAGAAGCGCGTCAAACCATTCTATCGCAAGGCGTGAGCTTTCAGGCTGCTCCGCACTGTCAGATACTGTCCAGCTCCGGGTAAGGCGGAAAGCGTTCCAGATTTTATTATTGAAGTTACGTCCCTGCTCGCAGATCGCCTCATCAAAAGGTATGTCATTGCCCGCAGGAGCAGAGAGCATAAGACCCATACGTACGCCATCCGCGCCATACTTCTCAATCAGGCCTATCGGATCAGGACTGTTACCGAGAGACTTGCTCATTTTGCGGCCCAGTTTGTCACGCACGATACCTGTGAAATAGACATTGCGGAAAGGCATATCGCCACGATACTCATAACCGGCCATAATCATTCTGGCAACCCAGAAGAAGATGATGTCAGGACCCGTCACAAGGTCGTTAGTTGAATAATAATACTTAATCTCCTCGTTGTCCGGATTGTTGATACCGTCAAACAGACTTATCGGCCAGAGCCAGCTGCTGAACCAGGTATCCAGGACATCCTCATCCTGGCGCAGGTCGGCTGCCGAGAGTGATGTGTCGCCACTCTTCTCACGGGCCAGCTCCACAGCCTTCTCAATAGTCTCAGCTACCACATACCCGCCCTTTGGCAGATAATACGCCGGGATGCGGTGACCCCACCACAGCTGACGGCTCACGCACCAGTCCTTGATGTTCTCAAGCCAGTTGCGATAAGTATTCTTGTATTTGGGCGGATAGAATCTCAGCTCATCATTCATTACAGGCGGCAGTGCCATATCGGCAAAGTGCCGCATTTTGAGGAACCACTGCATTGAGAGCTTAGGCTCGATGACAGTATCTGCATTACGCTCGCTGTACCCCACCTTATTGGTGTAGTCCTCAATCTTCTCCAGCAGGCCGGCATTATCCAGGTCAATCGCAATCTGCTTCTTGACGGCAAAACGGTCCATACCGACATACAGGCCGGCAGCCTCACTCAGTGAGCCGTCGTCGTTGAATATGTCAATTGTAGGAAGGTTGAATTTCTCGCCCAGCATATAGTCGTTGACATCGTGCGCAGGAGTAACCTTCAGACATCCCGTACCGAACTCAATATCAACATACTCATCCTCAATAACAGGTATCTCACGGCCTACCAGCGGCACAATAACCTTATGCCCGCTCAGCCAGCGGTTCTTCGGGTCCCTGGGGTTGATGCACATTGCCGTATCACCCATAATTGTCTCAGGACGAGTGGTGGCGACAACGGCGTACCATCCCCTCGCATCCTTATGAAGCACCTCACCCTCTATGCCGGTGGGAACGACCTTGTCCTGCTCAACAACATAGTACTTCAGATAATAAAGCTTGCTGTGCTCCTCCTTATATACAACCTCCTCGTCGCTCAATGCGGTCTTGGCCTTCGGATCCCAGTTAACCATACGCACGCCACGGTAAATCAGCCCCTTGTTGTAAAGGTCGCAGAACACCTTGATAACACTCTCCGAGCGCACATCGTCCATTGTGAAAGCCGTGCGGTCCCAGTCGCAGCTGCAACCCAGACGGCGAAGCTGTCTCAAAATGATGCCTCCGTGCTCCTCTTTCCACTCCCAGGCGTGTTTCAGAAACTCCTCGCGTGTCAAATCAGTCTTCTTTATACCCTGAGCGGCAAGCTTGGCGACAACCTTGGCCTCTGTGGCGATGGAAGCGTGGTCCGTACCCGGAACCCAAAGCGCGTTCTTGCCAAGCATTCTGGCACGACGCACCAGAATATCCTGAATGGTATTGTTCAGCATATGTCCCATATGGAGCACGCCTGTCACATTTGGTGGCGGAATCACGATTGTGAACGGCTCACGTCCATCTGGTTCTGAATGAAACAACTTATTATCCTCCCAATACTGATACCACTTTCCCTCAACCTCGGCGGGATTGTATTTACTTGCTAATTCCATAAAATGAGATACAATTTCAAATTGAGTGCAAAATTACTTATTTTATGACTATTTTTGCAGAAAATAAAATAATAAATAGCCAACAGCCGCTATGCATACAAGAGAAGAGCAGATGAAGGCCTTCGGTCGCCTTCTTGACATAATGGACGAGCTCCGCGTGAAATGTCCGTGGGATCGTGTGCAGACCAACGAGAGCCTGCGTCAGAACACCATTGAGGAGACATTTGAGTTGTGCGATGCACTGATGAAGAATGATACGCCCAACGTCTGTAAGGAGTTAGGTGACCTTTTGCTTCACATAGTATTCTACGCCAAGATTGGCAGTGAGACCAATGATTTTGACATAAAGGATGTGTGCGACAAGCTTTGCGAGAAACTAATCTTCCGCCACCCGCACGTATTCGGCACCACACAGGTTGACGGCCAGAATCAGGTACTGCAGAACTGGGAGCAACTCAAGCTGAAGGAGAAAGACGGCAATAAGCGCGTGCTTGCCGGTGTTCCCAATGCCCTACCCTCGGTAATCAAGGCATTCCGCATGCAGGAGAAAGCCGCACACGTAGGCTTTGACTGGGGCACTCCCGAGGAGGCTCTGCCCAAAGTCAAGGAGGAGCTTGACGAGCTGAAGGCCGAGCTGGAAGCCGGCAACATGGACAAGGCAGAGAGCGAGCTTGGCGATCTGATGTTCTCCGTAATCAATGTGGCCCGCAAATACGACATTCATCCCGACAATGCCCTTGAGCGCACCAACAGCAAATTCCGCAGCCGCTTCAACTATGTGGAGGAATCGGCCATCGCCCAAGGCCGCAATCTGAAAGATATGTCACTTGAAGAGATGGATGCGTTATGGAATGAGGCAAAATCAAAAGAATATATAGACAACGACTGCATTATTTCATAACTTTGCATTCTGAATTGAATATTGACGATAAAATCAGCATAAAAATGAAAGATCTTGATTGGTCAAATCTCTCTTTCGGTTATATGAAGACCGATTGGAATGTACGCATCTGGTACAAGAACGGTGCGTGGGGTGAGATAGAGGAGTCTGACTCCGAGTATATGCCTATGCATATTGCCGCAACCTGTCTGCATTACGGACAGGAGGCTTTCGAGGGACTGAAGGCATTCAGAGGCCAGGACGGAAAGGTTCGCGTTTTCCGTATGCAGGCCAACGCCGAGCGTCTGCAGAGCACTTGCCGTGCCACGCTTATGCCGGAGCTTCCCACCGAGACATTCTGCAAGATGGTAGAGAAGGTAGTAACCCTCAACAAAGAATACATCCCGCCATTTGAGAGCGGAGCATCACTCTACATCAGGCCTTTGCTTATCGGTACAGGCGCTCAGGTAGGCGTCAAGCCGGCAAACGAGTATTGCTGTCTGATGTTTGTCACTCCGGTAGGACCATATTTCAAAGGTGGTTTCCAGACCACTCCATACGCGCTTGTCCGCTCATATGACCGTTCAGCGCCACTCGGCATGGGTAAATATAAGGTAGGTGGCAACTATGCCGCCAGCCTCTACGCCAACAAGCTGGCACACGAGAAAGGCTATTCAAGCGAGTTCTATCTTGACGCAAAAGAGAAGAAATATATTGATGAGTGCGGAGCCGCCAACTTCATCGGTATCAAGGGTAACACATACGTCACTCCTAAGTCAGAGTCTATCCTTCCGTCAATCACCAACCGCAGCCTTATGCAGATTGCGGCCGACAACGGTATGAAGGTTGAGGTGCGCCCTATTCCTCTGGAGGAGCTTAACGAGATGGACGAGGCCGGAGCCTGCGGCACCGCGGCTGTCATCTCACCGATTGAGCGCATTGACGATATTGAGCTTGGCAAGAGCTATGTGATAGCAAAGGACGGCAAGCCAGGCCCCGTGCTGGCCAAGCTGTACCACCAGCTTCGCGACATTCAGTATGGAGTAACCCCTGACCCATACGGCTGGGTAACGATACTCAACCTCTGATGGGCAAAGGCAAGCTGGCCAAGTTCGCTGACATGCGGACTTTCACCAATGTCTTTGAGCCGCAAATCTCGTTCAAGGACGATGTGTCATTTGAGAAAAAGGGCTGTTGGAACAGCTCTTTTTTCCACAATGACAACCCTATTGTCCTGGAGTTGGGATGTGGCCGTGGCGAATACACCGTGGGACTGGCACGTCTGTGCCCGGATAAGAACCTCATTGGCATAGATATAAAAGGAGCCCGTATGTGGACCGGAGCCAAGGAGGCATTCACATCGGGTATGACCAATGTGGCGTTCCTGCGCACTGAGATTGAGCTTATTGACCGTTGCTTCGCCCCTGGCGAGGTCAGCGAGATATGGCTCACATTCCCAGACCCGCAGATGAAGAAGGCCACCAAGAGACTCACATCGTCGTGGTTCCTTGAGCGTTACCGCCGGATACTAAAATCCGGTGGCGTCATCAACCTGAAGACCGACAGCAACTTTCTTTACACCTACACCACTCTGATAGTAGATAAGAACGGACTGCAGAGCGATACGCGCGTCAGCGACCTCTATGCAGAGGAAAGCATTGACCCTGTGCTTTCCATCCAGACCTACTACGAGCAGCAGTGGCGTGAGCGTGGCAAGACCATAAAATACATCCGTTTCAACCTACCTGCCGAAGGCGCGCTGACAGAGCCGGACGTTGAGATTGAGATGGACGACTACCGCAGTTACGGCCGCTACAAACGAAGCGGCTCCCAAACCTCAAAATAACCCCGGCCAACAGCCAACAGCCAACAGCCTATGTACCCCAACCTGATAAAAGAGGCGCTCTCCACAGTCCGCTACCCCGGAACCGGCAAGGACATCATCTCAATGGAGATGCTCGAAGACGACATACGCATCAACGGTAACAGTGTATCATTCTCGCTTATATTCGAGAAGCCTACCGACCCGTTCATCAAGTCCATACTCAAATCGGCCGAGACTGCCGTAAAGCAGAAGGCCGGAGCCGATGTTCAAGTGACCATCAATGTCAAGACACGCCAGCAGCCAAAAGAGGAGGCGCCTCTCCTGCCCGGTGTCAAGAACATCATAGCCGTAGCATCAGGCAAGGGTGGCGTAGGCAAGTCAACCGTTGCGGCAAACCTTGCGGTGGCACTGGCCCGGCAAGGCTATAAGGTTGGTCTGCTCGATGCCGACATCTTCGGCCCGTCCATGCCAAAGATGTTTCAGGTAGAGGACGCGCGTCCGTACGCCGAGAATATTGACGGACGCGACCTTATCATACCTGTTGAGCAATACGGAATCAAGCTGCTCTCAATAGGGTTCTTTGTGGATCCCGGACAGGCGGTGCTCTGGCGTGGAGCCATGGCAAGCAACGCCCTGAAGCAATTGATTGAGGAGGCAAATTGGGGCGAGCTTGACTATTTCCTGATAGATATGCCTCCCGGCACAAGCGACATTCACCTTACGTTGGTGCAGACTCTCGGTCTGACCGGAGCCGTTGTAGTGAGTACGCCACAGGAGGTTGCTCTGGCCGATGCCCGTAAAGGCATTGATATGTTCACCAACCCCAAAGTAGATGTTCCGGTCCTTGGTCTGGTTGAGAATATGTCGTGGTTCACACCTGCTGAGCTGCCGGAGAACCGTTACTACCTGTTCGGCAAAGAGGGCTGCAAGCGTCTTGCCGAGGAACTTAATGTTCCGTTGCTTGGCCAGATTCCTATTGTACAGAGCATTTGCGAGGGTGGCGACAGTGGCTATCCTGTAGCCCTTGAGAGCGATTCCGTCGTGGGCAAGGCATTCAACGCCCTTGCCTCGGCAGTGGTTGAGAGCACCAACCGTCGCAACAGCGAGAAGCCGGCCACCAAGGCTGTCGATACGTCAGGACACTAATTCTCACATAGACAGGCAGACCTATGACAGACAAGCAGATGCGAAGCCCAAGGCAGGAAGAAGCCGCATTTGAGAGAAAACTCAGAACGATAAAGTTTCTTTCCCTCGGCATCATACTGTTTCTGTTTGCCGATATCATAGGCAAATGGTTCGTACCTGACGGTGAGACAGTCCCGGGCATTTTTCAGGCCACAATCTGGTGCATCTCCATCATATTGGGGCTCATACTTTATTATGGAAACCGCCTCATCAGGAAACCAGTGCTGAGAATTACAGCCGCATTAGTATTATTGGCACTATATCTTGCCATTCTGTATATCTGCAAGTTCTACAAATTTGACAATGCCGCTCTGACAGGTTATCGCATCTCTGTATCCTTGTTGCCATTAACAGGCGCGATAATATGCCTGTTCGCGAAAAGGCTGGTACGCGGGTATGGCACATTAATCAAAAAGCTCTTTCATCTGAATGACACGCACAGCGTATTGTTCGCAGGCGCCTTTGCCGTACTCGCAATCCTGCTGATACTGCTGGTTATAGGAGGATACAAGCTTCACGGATGTCTCGGACAGCAAGGACTTGATATGTATCAGCTCCATACCGAGGGCGAGATAAACCACAACACCGACCATTCCGAGCCTTTCCGCCGGTACGACAACATTTTCGATGACCTGAATGACGTGCAGATTGCCGCCGCCATCAAGAACGGTCTGAAGGATGCCATCAAGCAAGACGAGGCCGAAGGCAACCGGAAGTTACGCAAGATAGAGACCAACAATTACTACCAGATAGATGAGCTGACCCACTCCATCCCCTATCTTGTGCCCAAAGCCGCTGACCTTGTAGAGGACATAGGGCGTGCCTTTCAGGACTCACTCTTCAACCGTGGATACAACCGCAACCACCGCATAACAATCACCAGTGTGCTGCGAACCCGCGAGCAGGTTAGCCGTCTAAAAAAGACCAACGTAAACTCAACCACCAACTCGTGCCACTGCTACGGCACCACAATAGACATCTCATATCTGACATTCGATACTCCTGAGATTGGCCGTACGGCATCGCAGGAGAAGATGCGCGACATCCTGATGCAGGTTATGTATGACCTGCGCAACCAGGGACGTTGCTACGTCAAGTACGAGAAGCAGCAGACTTGCCTTCACATCACCGTTCGGTGATGTGAAGGCTAAGCCTTTTTTTAGTTCGCCTACGCGAACAAGGTCGCTTTGCGCCCTTTGTGGCCAAGGCCACGACGGCGTTCGCCGTTTACAATCAGATATATTGCAACAAAACCGCAGTCAGAGGCAGTCTCAGGGGCTAGGCTCTACGAAGCCTACTCGCTACGCCGTGAAATGCTAAATCGCGGAACTCGCTAACGCTCAGACATCCGCGTTTTCTAACGCATTTCACGCCTACTCGCTTAACGGCTTCTCCGAGAGACGCCCCTGAGACTGCCTCTGGCTGCTACGGAATTGCCTTATTCGTCCTAATTTCACTAAATATTGCCATAAGAATTTATAAGATAACAACGAGCGAAGGCAGAACGGACCATAATTTACGTTATGCATCATTGTCTCAAAATCCATGCTGCAAAAAGAGTTTATTTTTGCAATCAAACACATTCTTTCGTAGAAAGTTTCATACCTTCGCAAAGATAAATTGCAATTTATTAAACCATCAGTTGTTGAAACTAAAGGTATGAAAAAGAACATTCTTATGCTGACTGCGTTGTTTGCATTTGCCCAGAGCAGTATCGCCGACAATGTTTATTCGATTTATTTGGAATCGCCTGAACTTGTTGCAGGTGATACAATAGCAATTGAGCATCTGGATATGACCCTTGAAACAGTACGTTCAGTTTCAAGGTCAGTTGCCGTTGAAGACGGACACGTTCTAATCAAGGATACAATTACTGAATTTTCAGAACTTACGCTTAAGTGTCTTGGTAAAACCTCTGACGGGTTGACTATATATGTAGAACCCGGACAACATCTTACCCTGAACATTCCTAATCTTAAGTATATGGATGAATCGGTCCCCGAGGGTGGATTCTATGATGACAAGACTACACATGACTATTTCCTTTTTGAGGCAGCCAATGAGAAAATACACAATTCGGCTATGGCAAAACTGGATTACTACATGACAACAGGTAATAGTGATTCTATTGGAATGGCCATTGACCGCGTAATGGATATTCAGAAAGGAACGAGGGATGAATGGAAATACAGACGCTCATTCTGGTTTAGCAAAGACAATCCCATTGCCGCCTATCTTTTTGCCAAAGAGCTCCGTTTTGACAATATCAGAAGCAGAAGATTAGAAAGGCATTGGCGTAGGCTGAGTCCGGAGGTAAAACAGACAAGTGCCGGAAAATGGTACCGACGTATAGTTGACATCAGGAAGTCCCTACGCAAAAAGTCTGTCGCCACCAATTTCAAACTGACATGTACTGACGGCAGCATTGTCAGTCTGGAGAATCTTCGTGGCAAACATGTCCTTCTATTCAATTGGGGAGTATGCGGATATGTAATTGAGTCTGCCCCTGATCTGATTGCTCTTCATGAAAAATATAAGGATAAGCTTGAAGTAATTGCATTGACCGATTCAGGAACATATTCACTCTTCACTTCTAAAAATAACGAAGACCCGTCATTGCAACCATTATACAGACTGGCGGAACAGGACTGGAAGACAGCCTTGACCGACAGGTCCGACAATGAACAGATAAAAAGGGACTATCTCATGAGTTTTACCCCATGTGTCGTACTGATTTCACCGGAAGGCCGCATCATCCGGTGGGGCACTGCAGAGGTTCTGAAGACTGCCGAAAAACGATTGAGGAGAAAATGACACCAGTAGTATCAGCTTCACAGAGATTTAAAACAAGCATAGCACATCATATTCATCTTCACACGAACGATATTACATCACCATTCCATGGCGAATAATACCGAAGTCATATAGAGTTCATTTACCCCGATAAACCACAATTTATCTTTGTTCGTTCTACGGAATGACTTCGGTAAATCTCCATTTAACCAACACTAAAGAGCCCACAGCAGTGAGCTCTTTTTGTTAGTACCGTATGGATGATGATGTTGTCTGAGATGCGATGTCGGTAAGGCGGTAAGGTGTTAAGGTCTTAGGAAATTAAGGATTTAAGGTTTTGTCGTATTAACATTGCCTATAGTTACGCTCGTTTCGTTTCATTATTTGAAACGAAATAAATATAGTTAGAGAAATTTCGTTTCATTATTTGAAATGAAATGAGCGAGGCTTCGGCAAGTAATGGCTTAAGCCTTATCTCATCCAAAGGCTGTCATTTATACAGACGGATGAACGGAACCTGTCCCCTGTTCATACGAAGATACAGTTTTTTTCAGAAACTGGACTTTTTTCAGCTTACCAATAAGCATACGTTTCAGCCAATCGGATCTGAACAATTCAGTGTCCAATTCCAGACTCCTTCCGAATCCACATATACTGACCTGAGAAGCTATGTCGTATTTTTACAGCAAATAATTAACTTTTTAGTTTGTGGATTAAAGCAATCGTCATATATTTGCAGCAGAAACAAATTGACGATTATGGCAGAAAGTAAGGAAAGGCCTCAGGAACTGACACGTGCTGAGCTGGAAATCATGCAGATAGCATGGAAGTTGGAAAAGGAATTCATTGTCCGTGACATCTACAACGAAATGCCGGAGCCAAAACCGGCATACAACACGGTATCGACCTTTGTACGCATTCTGGACACAAAGGGCTTCCTGACACACAAGACATACGGACATATCAATGTGTATCTGCCGGCCGTGAGCAAGCAGGATTATACGGGCACATTCATGCAGGGTGTGCTGAACTCGTTCTTCGACGGCTCCATAAGCCGCATGGTTACGTTCTTCTCGGCCCGCAAGGACATTTCCATCAAGGAGGCCGATGAAATTCTACAGGTATTGAACAATTCAAAGAAAGACTGATATGAACCACCTCCTTGTATATGCAATAGAGACTATATTGTGCAGCGGGCTGTTCCTTGGGCTGTACAGACTGCTCATTTCGCGCAAGGCCAGTTACACCTTCTGTCGCAGATACCTTGTCATAACGCTGGTTCTTTCGACACTGATTCCCATGCTGAACGTGCCGGTTTATGTAACGGCGTGGGCAGTTCCCGAACAGGCGGCACAAACCGTTGAACAGACCGCTGCCGTTCTGCCTGTTCAGACATCCCGGACTGAAATGGCCGTTGAACCGTACGCTGACGCAGCATTTGTAACTGCATCGGACCATGTGATAACTGAAGAGCACGCTGCCAGACCGGACTGGGACAAGGTCATTGCGTGGGCATACCTTCTTGGCCTGCTTGTTTCACTGGCTCTGATGCTGAGGTCGTTCGCCGCCATTTCCAGATTAAGGAAGAATTCGGAACTGAAGAATGAAGACGGCATATGTCTGGCCGAAAACGGCAACGTGAAATCACCGTTCAGCTTTCTTGATACAATATTCATAGGTCACATATCGGATGCCTGCCAGCGCAGGCAGATACTGAGCCATGAAATGAGCCACATAGGGCACAGGCACACACAGGAAAAACTGCTGATGTCAGTTGTCCGATCGTTCCTGTGGTTCAATCCCTTTGCGTGGCTGTATGAAAAACAGCTTGAAGAGGTTCAGGAATGGCAGGCCGATGCCGATGCGCTTTCCCAAGGATTTGATGTCGATGACTACCGGAACACTGTGGTAATGACACTGCTTGGCGTGAATCCGGCTGCGGCATCGGGTTTGAACGGTTCGTTTACCAAGAAGCGTCTTCTGAAAATGAGAACTGCAGAAAGTCATGGCCATGCCGGGCCGTTGACGCTTGCGACAGTTGCCTTATCGGCTGTCTGTTTCTCCATGTTCAGCCTAAAACTGCAGGCAAAGCCTTTGGAAAGTGCTGTCGAGGCCGATTATTCCGAAACCGGTCCGTTTGTGGAAGTTCCGGCTGATGAAGTGGAGGTTCCAGCTGATGAAGTGGAAGTTCCAGTTGATGAAGTGGAAGTTCCAGTTGATGTTGTGGCAGCAATACCAGAGCTACATACTGTTGTGGCTGATGTCCCTGTCGAACCTGTGAAACCGCTGAATGACAATGCTGATCCGGCAGTCGGGCTGTCTGATGATATGAATGAACTCATCAGGATACTTGCACTGCCCAACCACAGGGAGATCATGGATTCACTTTTGAAGCAGAGGCAGGCCGATGAGCGTCTCCCCAAGTCCGGGAGACCTGTGGCGGGAGGGTCAGTGAACGGTCACGTTCTGGACATTGACGGCAATCCCATTAAGTTCAGGGCCATCAGAGTGTATGAACGTGATCTGGTGGAACGTGCAGTGACCATGGGTTCGGCATCGGCCGATGACGGTTTCTTCAGTCTTCGGAGCATCAAGAGTCCGGACAATCACCTGACATTCGAGGCCGAAGGCTATGAACCGCAGAGCTTCAGTCTTGACCGCGGAACGTTTGAAGTGCGCTTGAAGCCCGCGCCCGTCACATTGAAGCCAGGCGACATTGTCAGAGGCAGCGTGACATGCTCGCAGAAAGCCGGATCTTTCACGGCATTGCATACTGCCATTGGCGCAAAAGTGGAAGAGCTGGACAGGAACGGCAATGTTGTTGCAAGCACTCTTACCGACGAAGACGGATTCAGCCTGACAGTGGTGAATCCGGGAGACCGTCTGGCCGTTTCCATTGACGGGTATTCAACTGTAAGCACGACAATTGAAATAAGGAACTACCAATTTAACCTGAACAAAATACAATGATTATGAGAAATATTTTAAGACTGGCAGTTTCCTGCCTTGCCGTTATGACGGCCTTCCCGGCATTTTCACAAAAGACCGATGACTATCTGATTCCGTCAGGATACACGGGAGTCAGACAACCTCTCAAATTTGTCAGCAAGGACATTTCAACTCTAATCTCTATGGAGGAAACTGTAAATCTTGCCATGTCGAACAACAATAAGCCTTCGTCAAGGAAAGACGTGTGCTGGGGTGAGAAAGTGGCCCCTTCATTTGAAGAGAGCTATGAAATACAGTGCATTCGCGATTACAGATCCGAATCATACTGTCTGCAGCTGACTGTTGAAAATCAGGACAATCCCTATGTTCTGGAGATTGATGACACACTGGCATATCAGATAGGAACTCTGTTTGACGCCGCTGTATATTCGGCAAGCTATCTGCCTGCAAAAGAATGGATGCAGAGTAAAGTGAGCACGATAAAGGCAGGTGGCAGTTTGCTGACAGCTGTAGGTGTTGACGGGACGACATTCAATTTCTTCAACTACAGTTACGGTGCACAATGTTGGTCGCCTCGTGACGGCAACAATGCCAGACTGGTGTCTGTAGGTCGTGCGCTGTATGATGCCATAGCACATAAAGACCTTGAACCGGTCAAGGCCATGCTGCCGGAAATCAAATCTCTGACAGAGTCATACGCATCGCTGCTTCAGGACCCGTATCGCGAATACTTCCTGTTGAGAATCGACATGAAACCCGGCGGACTCTGGTGGCTGAGCCTGTAATAGCCTAATGCGGAAATGTCATTAAACAAGACGGTTCACGGCCCAATATATCAGAAGTGATTTCTTATACGGCCCTAACCATATCAGAACGTATATTTACCAAGGATTTGAATTATAATAT
>CALDKD010000020.1 GCA_937898885.1 uncultured Bacteroidales bacterium
ATATAAGCTGAAAGAAACGATGAAGACAAAGATTGAATACAGCATATGCCTCCTTGCTCTTGCCGTACTTTCCGTATCATGCGGCAAGGAAATGGATCTGAGTGAGGATGATTTTTTGTATATAAATCCTTCCGGTACCACGGGAATGACCATCACCGCCATCACTTGCGATTCGGAGATCCGTGAGGAAACCGGTAGATGCTTTGAGGTTGTCTGGTCTGCCGGTGACATAATTGTAGTAGATGGTGCGGAGTTCACATTAATCGAAGGGGCCGGTACTACGACAGGTAAATTTGAGGGGCCTCTCCTTCCCGATGGGTCATACGAGGCGTATTATGGAATCAGCGGGAAAAACTTCCTGCATTGCAGCATTATTATGGAACCGTAATAACGGGAGTGCCTATGTACTCGGAGGTGACTGTTGTGGATGGCAGCCCGCTTCCCGCATACTTCACGAATCTCTGCGGACTGCTTAGGCTCAAGGTGGGCAACAATGAGTCCGTGAGAATGAGGCAGCTTGCAATGTACGCGAGCCAGCCTATGGCCGGAGATTTCAAAATAGCATCCAGTGGCGCCGCCGTGTTGACAGATGATTCCACTGTGTCATTGATGCTTGATTGCGGTGAGGGTGGTCTGGAACTTTCTCCGGAAGGTACATACTTCTATCTGGCCTTGCCTGAGGGAAGGTATAGGGGAATCTCGCTTATACTTACCGGTGCTGACGGCAAGTACTGCGAGAAAAGATTGGGTGTGCGCGAGTATTTTGACATAGCAAGGGCCACTGTCTGCGATTACGAGTGGCAGAAAACGGATTTCATAGAACGTGAGTCTGTTGACCTTGGCCTTTCTGTCAGGTGGGCCACCCGCAATGTGGGCGCATATTCTTCTGAGGATTATTATGGAGGGCATTACGCATGGGGTGAGACCGTGGGGCTGTATGAAGGGAAGACCGACTTCAATTGGTGTAATTACAAATGGTGTGCAAACGATGACAAGGAGAGTATTACACGCTATAGCTATTCCGTTGACGGCGTGACGATACTGTATCCTGAAGACGATGCCGCCTCTGTAAACTGGCGTGGCGCGTGGCGTATGCCGACATATGACGAGTTTTCGGATTTGATTTATAACTGCTACTGGTTGTGGACTGCGGATTACGACGGTACAGGTGCTATGGGCTATATAGTGTACAAGGCCAAAAAAGAGGAAGACAAGCGTAAATATGTTTACGAGGGAGGTACTCCATTGGATGGCTATTCACTGTCGGATGTCCATATCTTTCTGCCCGTAGAGGATGTTGTGTCTTATAACCCATACTCTGAACTGACTTGCGCCTACTGGGCTGGCGAGAAACCAGAATATCTCTTAGGAAAAGAGTTCTTGTCTTATGTGCTGTTATTGCAAAAAACAAAAGTAACGATGTTGTTTGACAGTCGCGAGTTGGGAATGCTGGTGCGCGCAGTCTGCCCGAAAGATCAGTAATCGGGCAGACTTTTTTGTGTGCTGATAAAAAAGTGGGCCACAGAACTTGTTCCTGTGACCCACTTTGTAGCGCCTACGGGAATCGAACCCGTATGCCAAGATTGAGAATCTTGTATCCTAACCATTAGATGAAAGCGCCGGTTAGTCTATTTTGTGCTTGAATCACCCCTGCTTCGCGGAAGCTGGGGGATTCGAACCCCCGGTACAGTTGCCCGTACGGCAGTTTAGCAAACTGCTGGTTTCAGCCACTCACCCAAACTTCCTTCCGGGAACCACCGTTGTGATTCTTAAGCGACGGCAAAGGTAGTGCCTTATTTTGAATCTCACAACAATTCTGCAAAAAAAATGCTCAGTTTTATGTTTTTTTTGTCTTGACGGATAATTGTGCTATCTTCGCATCTGAAGAAACTACCTGTTTGTATGACAATTGAGGATGAGAATACGCAGATGCCGCGTGGCTGCAGGCTGATTGAGTTTCCTGAGTCTGCCGACTCCAGGGGCAGTCTCTCGTTCGCGGAGGGTATGCGGCACATTCCTTTTCAGATAGAGAGGGTGTTCTGGATATACGGCGTGCCTGAGGGTAAGACTCGTGGCGAGCACTCGCACAATGAGTCATCGGAGGTGGTGGTGCCTGTGGCGGGCGAGTTTGATATGTATGTGAGCGATGGCGTACGGCAGGTTGTGGTCCATCTGGACTCGCCCAGACAGGGCATACTTATACCGCCGGGTATATGGTGCGGGCTCAGGAACTTTGCCGCAGGAACGGTGTGCGTGGTGTTCGCGTCGCACCCGTACAATGCCGCGGGCTATACAAACGATTTCACCCAGTACAGGAACGAGCTTGTAAGCGCGATACGATACGACTCTGCGAGAAAGGATGAGTGGAATGCCTTTGTGGCGGCATCGAAGAACGGGACGTTCCTGCTGGACAGGAATTATATGGATTACCATTCGGACCGTTTTCAGGACTGCTCGCTGATGTTCTACAAGCAGGGCCGTCTGATAGCCTTGCTGCCCGCCAACCTGAATGCGCAGGAGGGCACCGTGCAGTCTCACGGAGGCCTGACATACGGCGGTATGATCCTGTCGCGCCAGATAACGGCGGTTGAGGCCCTGGAGGCCTTCAGCTGTGCCACGGACTGGATGAAGGTTGAGCTGGGGGCGCACAGGCTTATATACAAGCCTATTCCTTATATATACAGTTCCTTGCCGGCGGAAGAGGATCTGTATGCTCTGTTCCGCAGCGGAGGCAAGCTTTGCTCGCGTGCGGTATCGTCGGTTGTTGACAACTCAAACCGCCTGCCTGTGCGCAAGCTTCGCCAACGTGGGGCCGCCAAGGCCGTCAAGGCTGGCCTGTTTGTTGATGAGGCCCGCGATGCCGCCGATTGGACTGCGTTCTGGAAAGTGCTTTCTGACGTGCTTATGGAGCGGCATAACAGGATGCCCGTGCACACGGTCGATGAGATGATGCTGCTGGCCGGACGTTTCCCCGACAGGATCAGGCTGTTTGTGGTTCGTGGCACCGAGGGCGTGGTTGCGGGTACTGTGGTGTTCGAGACGCCTCAGGTGGCGCACGCTCAGTATATCGCATCCTCACCGGCAGGAAAGCAGACCGGGGCTCTGGACTTGCTTTTCGATGTGCTGATAGGGCAGACATACGCCGGCAAGCCTTATTTTGATTTTGGCGTTTCCACAGAGCAGAGCGGCAGCTATCTTAACGAGGGGCTTATTTTCCAGAAGGAGGGATTCGGTGCCCGCTCGGTTGTATATGACGCTTATGAGATAGAATTTTAGCTTTTGAATCTCATTCGCTAATAATATTTGTTATCTTTGAGACATCAATTTATTAGGATAATGAAGAATTTTACAAAAATCGGTCTTGCGGCAACTATGATGCTGGCATCGGCCACTCTCTTCGCGCAGAAGAGCATTCCATTGGTTTATGATGAGGAGTTTACCGGTAAGAACTATCCGGCACCTGCATTTGTTACGGTAGATGAGGCCAAGGAGGTGACGGCTCTGCCTAATCCGTTTGAGTTCTCAAACGGCAAGAAGCAGGTAAAGAAGTTCAAGGACTGGGAGAGACGCCGCTCGGAGATTGTGCGTGAGCTGTACAACTACGAGGTGGGCCTGAAGCCTGAGGTGGTACGTGAGGACATTGAGGCTACTTTGGAGGACAATACTCTCACCGTGAAGGTTACAGTCAACGGCGAGACACTGACTCTTACATCAAGGATATCATATCCGGAGGGCGACGGTCCGTTCCCGCTTATGATTGGCGCATCAATGATAAGCATTCCGCAGAATCTTCTCAAGGAGCGCAACATTGCCACTATGACCTTCAATATGAATCAGGTTATGGCGCATCAGCAGAAGCGTGGCAATGAGCCTGTCAACAAGCTCTATCCTGAGCTGGTTGAGAACGGCGCATACGCTATGTGGCCTTGGGGTATCAGCCGCCTGATTGACGGTCTGGAGATTGTAGGCGCAGCCAGCAAGATTGATATGAGTCACATTGGTGTTACCGGATGCTCATACGCCGGTAAGATGGCTTTGTGGTCAGGCGCCTTTGACGAGCGTATAGCCCTTACGATAGCCCAGGAGCCGGGTGGCGGTGGCGCTGCAGCCTGGAGGGTATCTGAATTGGTTGATCCGTTCCGCCTTCCGCAGGGTGTTGAGAAGCTGGGCCGTACCGACAATCATTGGTTCAAGGAGTCTATGTGGGACTGGAAGGACGGGAATGTCACCAAGCTTCCGTATGACCATCACGAGCTGTGTGCCCTGATTTGCCCGCGTGCCCTTCTTGTACTTGGAAATACCGATTATGAATGGCTGGTGGATGAGGCTGGTTACGTATCGAGCGTGGCTGCCCGCGAGGTTTGGAAGAAGTTCGGCATT
Source organism: uncultured Bacteroidales bacterium (assembly GCA_937898885.1). Taxonomy (GTDB): domain Bacteria; phylum Bacteroidota; class Bacteroidia; order Bacteroidales; family Bacteroidaceae; genus Colenecus. The sequence continues at coordinate 4,381 of CALDKD010000020.1, forward strand.
GAGGACCGTATGGGCTACTCAATCCAGGGTGGTCACGGCCACTGCCAGCTCCCCAAGAGCCAGTATCCTGAGGTTGAGGCTTTTCTTGACAGGTTCCTCCTGGGCAAGGATGTTGACACCGACGTGCGCCACATTGACCAGAAGATTAAGGACAATATGTCAAAGTTCGGCCTTACCGTGGAGCAGTTCATTCCGTGGGTGAATGAGATATCAGGTATGGCGAAGGATTGATGCCGTAGTCTTTGGGCAAGTATCGGAAAGGCAGGGATGACAATGGTCTCCCTGCCTTTTCTGGTTTATTGAAGCGCTACCTGCTCCAGAAACTGATGTATTGTGCGGCCACCTTCTGCGGGTCGTGGTGCTTGCGGACGTATTCCATGCTGTCTGTCTTACGCTGCCGTAGAGTCTGGGCGTCCTCACGGACAAGCTGCAGGAATGTGCGGCGGATCTCATCCTTGTGACAGGGCAGGTTGATGACAGGGCGCAGCCGTTTCTCATTGATAATACTGTACGGCTCCTCCTCACCGCCTCCGGCCACAATCAGTCCCTGCGACATAGCCAGCAGCGAGTTCATATTCGGAGTAGGAGAGTAGAGCTGGTCTATCAGAATATCGGAGGAGCGCATTATCCTGCGGTACTCGTCAAATGGCACGTTCTGTACGGTCTTTAGGTGAATCCTGTCGGGATATTCCCGCTCAATGTCCTGCAGTATGGGCAGCAGTATGTCGGTTCCCTTGAACCTGGAGCGGGTGCGCTGTATTCCCATAAACAGCCGGATCTTGCCGTCCGGGGCCTCCAGGTATCTCTCTGCCGGAGTATCGCAAGGTGCCACGGGGAAGGGAATATAGGTGGTCTTGTCTGGGAAATGGTCCTTGTAGCTCATATAATATTCCCACAAGCCGGCAATTATCCCGTCGCAACCGGAGGCGATAGTCCTGTTCAGCGGAGCCTTGTCTCCGTTCATCCAGTCGCGCACGGCGGCACGGTTGTCCTCTATGTCGCGGAACTTTCCGTCAACCATCAGCTCGGAGTACTCAAAGCGGTTCTCCAGACAGGTCTTTACATAGTAATGGTCCATCCCGAAGGCCGCCAGGAAGAGCTTGCCGTTGTTGCGTCGCAGATAGCGGTAGAATGGCTCAATACGGCTGGCTTTCAGTTCCAGAAACATAGGATTGATTATCTGGACCACATCGTATCCTCTGAAATGGCGGAACTCGCGCAATACTCTGGTAAGGTAACTGATTGCCTGCACCGCACCTCCCGGATGGCGCTCAATCCTGATGTCGCACGGATAGTTCTTCCAGAAGTCTCCGTTGCTTACCACGGTGACCTGATGTCCCAGGGCGCGCAATCCTTCGGCCAGTGTCCAGTGGACGTTGCTGTACTCACCTAACAGAAGTATTCTCATAGACGGTATCTTTTCTCGTTGATATGAAGGAGAGCCAGACCGGCATGGCATCTTGAGAGCGATGTGAAGAGCCGGTACCGGATTCCGTATGCCGGTGTGCTGAACAGCGGCCACAATCCCTCTGCCTGAAGGGCTGCGGTCTGGACTGGCAGGCTCTCACGCCAGTCGGGCCTGCGCAGTGTGCGGCGGATATGGTCCATTGCAAGGAAATGTATCTTGCGGTCAATGCCCTGCGGATGTCCTGCCGCTACTGTACGTCTGAACTCAACAAGTCTTTTTATGACATTCAGGGTGTTGGCGGCCCGCTCGTCATAGAGAGGAGCGGTGGTTATTGAGCCACTCCGGCGGCAGTATGCATAGACCAGCGCGTCGGATGCCACATAGCGTTTGCTGTGGAAGAGCAGGCGTGGAGTGAAATCCTCATCCTCCATATAGGTGTTCTCCGCGAAACGGAGGTTGTTTCCGGTAAGCAGACTGCGGGATATCAGGTACATGCAGCTGCTGCCGAAGGGCGTGTGCCTTGCCATATACCCGTTGCCTGTGACTGGCTCGGACAAATGTATGGTCTGCTGCTTAATGGTTTTTGACTCATCTTCGGCGCAAATCTGGAACCGGAATCCAAAGAGGTCGGCATCGCACTCGCGCATTGCGTCAAGACATCTTTCCAGAGTACCGGGAAAGTAGTAGTCGTCGGCATCGAGAAAAGCCAGCACATCACCTTGTGCGGCCTCAATTCCACGGTTGCGGGCTGCTCCCAGACGTCCGTGCGCTGCCTCTATCAATCGGGTGCGACTGTCTCCTATGGCGTTTATTGTGCCTTTGGGCGGAGTGGGAGAACCGTCATCAACCACTATCACCTGAATGGCATCCTGCGCGCTGAATTGCGAGAGGGCAGACCTTACGGCCCGCTCAAGCAGATGCTCCAGGGTTGTGTCGCTTTCCGGATTGTAGTATGGAATGATCACTGATATCATAAGGGCAGCTTGTCGCGGGAGAGCATCTTGCAGGTGGCGCTTACTCCCAGAATGGTCGCAGATATGTATTTCAGAATGGCCTTGACGCCAGCGCCGGCGCTGATTATGCCGGTGAGTGGTGGCCTGAGCTCAGACAGGCTTGACGCAGCCTTGTCAAGGTAGCCGGGGTCTGTGTCCTGGCATCTCCCAAGGTCGGTCAGCAGGTTGAGGCATCCTGACCATAGCCGTGCGGACTCAGTATCCATTCCCATCCGTGAGACTTGCGTGAGCAGTTCCAGATTATGTCTGAACAGGGGCTCCTGTCTCTTGAAGGAGTAGTGGGCGGTAATGCCGTCTGTATTGTCGTAGTAAAGATAAAGGCCCTTGCCGGAATAGCAGATGCTCCTGCATTTGCCGACTATGGACGGGCAGACGGCGATGTCCTCGAATGTCTCGCCCTCAGGGAAACGTATGTCGTTGAAGAGTTCCCTGCGGTATATCTTGTTGCAGGCGTATGCGTGGGTGTTGCCTCCTTCTGATATCCAGTCGGCGAAAACCTTGCCGCCTGTCACGCGGCGGGCGGTGGGAGTGACAAGATACTGCCTCTTTGAGCCGTAGTGTACGTGTATGGGATATTCCAGCAAGTCTGTGCCGGGACAGGCGTCCAGACAGGCCATATTGTCAGAGAGGGTGCCCGGAGCAAGCTCGTCGTCGCTATCGACAAAGGTGATGTATTCACCGGTGGATGCGTCGATTCCGCTGTTGCGGGCGGCGCTCAGGCCTCCGTTGGGGCGGTGTATCACCTTGATGCGGCTGTCTGCCGCCGCCAGTCTGTCGCACAACTCTCTGCTTTCGTCGGTGGAGCCGTCGTCAATGAGTATAAGCTCCAGCTCAGGGCAGGGGGGAGTGGTGATGCTTCTTACGCATCGCTCCAGACATGCCGCACTCTGATACACGGGAACTATTACTGATAATCTCATTGTCCTGCAAAAATAGCTTTATGGCTGTAATCCTTGTGGCCTGACACTATTTGAACGTAAAAATATGCTTTTTATTGGATAATACGCGCGCCAGATGTAATTTTGGAGTCTCAAATACGTTATAAATCCGTGACTGGAAAGGACAGTAAAGAGAAAGTGGCAGGCCAGAATGCCGGAATGTACGACCGCATAATCAAATATACGGGCGTTTTCGGCGGTGTGCAGGGCCTTATCACTCTTGTCACCATAATCCGTACGAAAATAGTGGCGACACTTCTCGGTACCGTAGGCTTCGGCCTAAACGATACATTCAACCGGATACTTAATCTGGTAAAGAGCACGACGGATCTTGGCGTGCCTTTCAGCGCGGTCCGCACGGTCTCAAGCCATTTTGACAGCGAGAATGACGCGCTTCTGCGTGACAGCATATCAGTTACCCGTACCTGGGCGCTGCTCACTGCGGCGGCAGGCTCTGTTCTTTGCCTGCTGCTCTCTCCGCTTTTCAGCTACCTGGCTTTTGAGGGCGACCGTGGATACACGCTCTCGTTCATATTGCTGTCTCCCGTAGTGGCCTTCTCGGCTGTCACAGGCGGGGAGATGGCTGTGCTCAAAGGCGTGAGGCGGCTTCGCGAGATTGCCGTAAGCCAGTTGCTAACGGCGTTTCTGGCTCTCTGCATATCGGTGCCGGTGTTCTATCTGGCCGGCCTCAGGGGCCTTGTGCCATCTCTGGTGCTGGTATCGCTGGCCACTATGGTAGTCACCTGCCGCTTCTCGTTCAAGGCGTATCCTTACAAAGTGGCATTGTTCAGCCGGGAGACACTTTCCAAAGGCTCGGATATGGTGCGCCTTGGAGTCTGGTTCACCATAACATCTTTCCTCGGCTCGGGCGCGTTCTCTGTGATATCCACCTATCTGATGCGTGCCGGAGGTGCCGAGACTGTAGGAGCCTACAGCGCCGGATATGCCCTGCTGAGCTATCTTGGGATGTTCGTGTTCTCGGCCATGGAGTCGGACTATTTCCCGAGACTCTCCTCCGCTGCCGGAAACCGCGATGCCGTTAATCTGCAGGTGAACAGCCAGATGGAAGTGGCCGTGCTGCTTATGACTCCGATGATAGTGGCGTTCCTTGTGTTTCTGGACCCTATAGTCAGACTCCTGTTGTCTGAGAAATTCTGCGTTGCGGTTCCTATGGCCCAGATAGCTGTGCTCAGCCTTTTTTTCAAGGCGCTTACTCAGCCTATGGCGTATATCTCGCTTGCCAAGGGCGATTCACGTACTTATCTTTTTCAGGAGGTCCTGTATGACCTCTTCTGGGTGGCGGCCATAATTGTCTGCTTCAGGTTGGGCGGCCTGCGTATGCTGGGCCTTGCCATCACGCTTGCCGGAATATTTGATTTCATTGTGGTGGGCCTGATTGTCAGAGTCAGGTTCGGTTTCAGACTCTCACGGCAGACTGTTCCCGTGATACTGATGCTTCCGTGGTCAGTGCTTGCGGCATTCGTCGCGGTGGCTTGTCTTGACGGGTGGCTGAGCTGGGCCGTGGGGCTTGTGTCACTCGTCGCTTCTGTGGCGTTGTCCTATGCGGAGCTGAAAAGACGCACTACGTTCATAGACAGCCTGCTGGATAAAATCCATAAAAAAATCTCAAGATGAGCAGGGTTACGGTTCTGATGGCGGTGTTTAATGGCGGGCGGTATATCCGCAAGGCCGTTGACTCGGTTCTTGGCCAGACTCTGCGCGATATCCAGCTGATATGCATAGACGATGCCTCCAATGACCAGACTCCCGTTATCCTGGCGGAATACGCGCGGAAAGACCCGCGTGTAAAGGTGATTACCCATACAGCGAATACTGGTCAGGCCGTGGCCCGTAATGACGGAATTGCGGTTGCCGGTGGCGATTATGTCACAATGGTAGATGCGGATGACTGGATCTCGCCCGATGCGCTGGAGAAGGCTGTGGCCGCTCTTGATTCTGACGAAAGGATGGGGTGCGTGCTGCTGGATCTGCGCTATGTGTATCCGGATAGGGAGACCTCATATCCGATGCGTACCGGAAAACGTCTCTGGAGTGGTATGGAGGCGTTTGAGCTGAGCCTTGACTGGTCAGTTCACGGATTGTATGTGGCGCGCGCCGGGCTTTTCCGCGAATATCCCTACGACACAGCCTGCCGGCTTTACAGCGATGACAACACCACGCGTCTCCATTATCTTCATTCCGGTGTGGTTGGCTTTTGCGACGGTATCTATTATTATCGCCAGCATTCCGGCAGTATGACGAACGCTGAGAGCATCCGCCGGTATGACTTGCTCGAGGCCAATACCTCAATGATGCGTCAGCTCCGCTCTGAGAGCCTGCCTGACACGGTACTGGCACGTTTTGAGCGTGAGCGCTGGATTAACCTGACCGGCATAGGCATCTATTGGATGGAGCACGAGGGGCGGACCGGGGCAACACCTGAGAATGCTCTGCTGAAGGCGCGTCTGAAAGCCGTTTATGACGATGTTGACAGGAATCTTCTTCCGCTGGCGTTGAGGTGTAAGTTCGGATACCGGCCTTGCCGGAACTTTGAGAGATACCTTTCTGCTGTAAGAAGATACAATAATGTGCGTAAATTGCTCAGGCGTTCAAGATAAACGCTATATTTGCAGATATTGGATAATTACAGATAAAAAACAAGAATATGGAAGAATTAATCGCGCAGGTGACTGCAAAGGCTGAGAAATGGTTGGGTGGCTCATTTGATGAGAATACCCGTGCAGAGGTTAAGGCACTTCTTGAAAAGGAGGACAAGTCAGATCTGATAGACGCGTTCTACAAGGATCTTGAGTTTGGAACAGGCGGACTGAGAGGCATTATGGGCGCCGGTACCAACAGAATGAACATCTATACGGTTGGAATGGCCACTCAGGGTCTGGCAAACTACCTGAACATCAATTTCAAGGACATGAGGCAAATCTCTGTGATTGTTGGTCACGACTGTCGCAACAACGGCCGCCTGTTCGCTGAGACTGTAGCAAACATCTTCAGCGCCAACGGCATAAAGGTCTATCTGTTCGATGACCTTCGTCCTACGCCTGAGGTCTCGTTCGCCATCCGTTATCTGGGATGCCAGAGCGGCGTGAACGTGACAGCCAGCCATAACCCACGCGAGTATAACGGTTACAAGGCGTATTGGGAGGATGGCGCGCAGGTGCTTGCCCCACACGACACAGCCATCATTGACGAGGTTGCGAAGGTTAAGGTTGAGGACATCCGCTTCAAGGGAAATCCTGAGCTCATTGAGATTATCGGCGAGAAGGTTGACAAGGCATATCTTGATGCCGTACAGACTGTATGTATCGATCCGGAGCTTGTGAGACGCAATCACGACTTGGGAATAGTCTATACTCCGCTTCACGGTTGCGGCAGGGTGATTATCCCGCGCTCTCTGGCCCAGTGGGGTTTCACAAATGTGAACTGTGTTCCCGAGCAGATGATTCCGGATGGCAACTTCCCGACTGTGGTCTCGCCGAATCCTGAGTATCCGGAGGCTCTGACAATGGCTCTGAATCTGGCCGCGAGGATAAATGCGGACGTGGTTATGGCATCGGATCCTGATGCCGACCGCCTTGGCGTGGCCTGCAAGAACGGTGCCGGCGAGTGGGTGCTGCTTAACGGTAACCAGACCAGTATGATATTCCTGTATTACATCATACGCCAGTACAAGGCGCTTGGAAAGATAACCGGACGCGAGTTTGTGGTAAAGACAATCGTGACCACGGAGGTTATCAGCAGGATTGCGGAGAAGAACAATATGGAGTTGTTCGACTGCTATACCGGTTTCAAGTGGATTGCCAAGGTAATTGCCGATGAGTCCGCCAAGGGTAAGAAATATATTGGCGGTGGCGAGGAGAGTTTCGGCTTCCTGGCAGAGGATTTCGTACGTGACAAGGATGCCGTGTCTGCCTGCTGCCTGATGGCTGAGATAGCCGCATGGGCCAAGGAGAATGGCAAGACTCTGATAGACCTGCTGCTTGACGCATACATTGAGTACGGATTCTCACAGGAGTGTGCCGTAAGTGTTGTTAAGCCGGGTAAGAGCGGAGCGGACGAGATCAGGCAGATGATGGAGCAGTTCCGCGCCAATCCTCCTAAGAGTCTGGCAGGGCTTCCCGTGGTGCTGGTGCGTGATTTCAAGACAATGATTCAGACCGATGCCTCAGGCAAGGAGTCCGCTTTGGATATGCCGGAACCGTCAAATGTGCTTCAGTATTTTACCTCAGAGGGCGACAAGGTCTCCGTACGTCCTTCAGGCACGGAGCCAAAGATCAAGTTCTATATCGAGGCAAAGGGCGTGATGGGCGCTCCCGGTGAGTTCGAGGATGCCAAGGCAAAGGCCCAGGCAAAGATTGAGCTTATCCGCAAAGGACTCGGCATTTGAGGGAAATGAGACGGACTGGCGTGATAGCCCTTGTGGCGATGCTTTTGCTTGCCGGGTGTTCCGGCAGGGTCAGGACCGTGTCGCTGGAGATGGTCGCCACATCGGATGTCCACGGGAATCTGTTCCCATACGACTACCTTGGTCCGGCCGGTACCGCGCGTGACGGCAGTCTGGCGCGTGTGTCAGCCTGGCTGAGGCAGGAACGCAAGGATCAGGGAGATAACCTGCTCTATTTTGATCTGGGTGACAATCTGCAGGGAAACGCACTGGCATATCAGGACTGTACGGCCGATTACAGCGGAATATCGCTTCCCGCAAAGGTGCTGAATGAGCTTGGCTGCGATGTGGCCGCTCTGGGAAACGGCGACATCAAGGCTGGTATTGCCACTATAGACAAGTATGTGACAACCGCCGCCTTTCCGGTGGTGTGCGCCAATCTCTTTTTCAGTGACACTCAAATCACATTTCTGGAGCCTTATCAGATGATAGAGCGTGACGGTGTGAGGATTGCCGTGGTGGGTATGACTACTCCCGCTGTGAGAGCGATGATTCCTAAAGCCTCCCTGAACAGTCTCTATCTGAAGAGCATAGCGGAGTCCTCGGATACGCTTGTAAGGTATATCAGAGAGAAGGAGCATCCACATCTTATTGTGGGCTTGTTCCATAGCGGACTGGAAGGTGGCGTGGAGGATGACGGAATTGTTGAGAATGAAGTCCTTCAGGTGGCTCGGCGCTCGTCTGGATACGATGTGATCTTTTTCGGTCACGACCACTCTCCTTATTGCGGAAAGGTGGCTGACTGCGACGGCGACAGCGTTCTCCTGATAAATCCAGGCCCGTACGCCGGAAAGGTTGCGAGAGTGCGGCTCAATGTTCAGGTGCAGGGAGATAATCTGCTGGAGTGCGGCATCACCGGTGAGCTTGTCGATATGGCGGGCGTGGAGCCTGACGGCAGGCTTATTGCCGCGAACAGGGACAGGATAGATGCCTTGTGGCACTATCAGGACTCTGTGGCGGGTAAGATTGACTTTGAGATTGATGGGGCTGAGGCTCTCTGTGGCCCCTCGATGCTCTCGGGTTATTTTGCCTCCGCGATGAGACGCTTCTCGGGCAATGAGATAATGCTCGTGTCGCAATATGACGCGTCACTGCATATTGATTCAGGCAACGTCACGATGCGCGACTTGCAGCGCCTGTTCCCTAGTGATGACCAGATAACCACTCTGATGCTCAAGGGCAGCGATGTGGTGCGGATTCTGGAGAATTCAAGCGCCGCCTGGCTGAACACCATTCACTCTTCCTCGGATACGCTGCTGAATATTGTATGTACTGACGACGGTTACTCACTCAGGCATAATGTGTCGGAATTGATATCGGCATACGGAATTGACTACACGGTGGATGTATCCAAACCGGCGGGAAACCGTATAAAGGTTTTGTCAATGTCCGATGGAAAGGCGTTTGATCCGGACAAACGGTACAGGGTAGGGCTCAGCTCTCTCTTTGCCGCAGGCGGCTCGCCCCGGTTCTGCGAGTATGCTGAGATGACCGGACCGGAGCTTCGCAGATTTGAGACTCTGGCTACTTCCGCGGATTTCCGTTTCCATCTGATCACCGGTCTTGGCACTAATGCGGAGAAGGGAAAGACGGTTCATGCCGACAAGCCCTCAAATTGGCGCATTATCCCGGAGCAATTGGCAAGGCCAGCCCTGAAACGTGATTTGGAATTGTTGGGATATTGATTTTATTTGTACTTTTGTAAAACATTTAATCAAGTTATAGTATGAGACGTATTGCTTATCTGACTCTTTCGCTCTGCGCTGTAATGGCGCTTGCATCGTGCAAGTCAACAAAGAATGCCTATCAGCAGGCTTATGAGAAGGCTGTTCAGAATGATGTGGTTGAGACAGCTGTTCAGGAGACTCCTGCGGCACCTGTCGAGACGGTTACAGAGAACGTTGCCTCTGTTCCGGTACGTGAGGAGAAGGTCACTGTCGTGACGGGCGAGTCTGCCCTCAAGACATATGGTCTGGTTTGCGGAAGCTTCTCGCTGAAGACAAACGCTGATGCGTTGCGCCAGCGTCTGGTGAGCGACGGATATAACGCAATGGTTGTGGTTAATGAGGCTGGCAAGACCTATAGGGTTATTGTCAACTCTTTCGACACCAAGGACGAGGCTGTTGCCGCCAGAAGCGCTTTCAAGGCAAAATATCCTGACAACCAGGATTTCCAGAACTCGTGGATCCTCTACAAAAAGTAATTCCGGAAATATTGCGGACTGGCGTGTCCCAGGCCTTCCTTGAGGGGCTGGGGCATTGCCGTATTTAAGGATAGCGATTGTGGGAAGAATTCTTGCCATTGATTATGGCACTAAACGGACCGGCATAGCGGTTACCGACATCCTGCGGATAGTACCCGGAGGACTCACTACCGTGGCTACTCATGAGTTGCCTGCGTTTCTTGATGAGTATTTCAAGAAAGAGCCTGTTGATGTTATCGTGATAGGAGCTCCTGTGAATATGGACGGCTCTGATTCGGAGAACATGAGATATGTACGGCCGTTTGTGGAGAAGTTGAGGGCGCAATATCCAGACAAGGAGATTGTGATGCACGACGAGCGCTTCACGTCTGTTCTGGCGCAAAAAACCATTATGGAGGCTGGAATCCGCAAAATGGCACGGAGAAACAAGGCGTTGGTGGATGAGGTGAGCGCCACCATCATACTCCAGTCGTATATGAACACAAAAACAAGACTATGATACTACCAATATATATTTATGGACTGTCGGTGCTGCGTAAGCCCACAGAAGAGATAGAGAGAAATTACGAAGGCCTCAAGCAGCTTGTGGCTGATATGTTTGAGACACTCAGAAAGTCTGAGGGCGTGGGCCTGGCTGCTCCGCAGGTGGGTCTGGGCATTCGTCTGGCTGTGGTTGACCTGGATGTCATCTCAGATGAGCAACCCGGGTTCAAAGGCTACTTCAAGACATTCATCAATGCCTACATTGAGGAATCGTCCGAGGAATTGTGCACCTACGAGGAGGGCTGCCTCAGCTTCCCCGGAATACACGAGAAGATAAATCGCCCGGAGAGAATCCGCGTAACCTGGTACGATGAGAACTTTGAGTATCACGATGAGTGGTTCGAGGGTTTCCCGGCACGCGTCATACAGCACGAGCTTGATCATCTGGACGGAAAGTGCTTCATTGACAGAATGTCGCCTTTGCGCCGTCAGATGAACAAGAGCCGTCTGAACTCCCTGTCTGCTGGCAAGGTGAGCTGCGACTACAAATTCAAGACTGCGAGGAAATAGCAAATGAGGTATCTTCTGAACCGTATCGGTGTCTGTCTGCTCTGCATCGCCTTTGGCGCTGCACTGAATACGTATGGACAGATCAATACGGACAGAATGATGACAGTGGGGCGGAATGCGCTCTATTTTGAGGATTATGTGCTTTCCATCCAGTATTTCAATCAGGTCATAAATGCCAAGCCATACCTTCACGAGCCTTATTACTATCGTGGTGTGGCAAAACTCTCGCTCGAGGATTATCCGGGAGCCGAGAATGACTGCGGCAGGGCTATCTCCATCAATCCTTATGTAGTGAACAGCTATCAGGTGCGTGGGTTGGCACGTGTCTATCAAGGCAAGTACGGGCTTGCGATTGAGGACTATCGAAAAGCGCTTAAGTGGGACCCGGAGAACCGCTCAATGCGTCATAACCTTATTCTGTGCTATATGCGGGAGGAACGCGACTCTGATGCGCTGGCTGCCATAGACACCCTGCTGCAGATTGCTCCCAAGTACACTCCAGCGATGTCTATGAAGGCACATTTGCTGATGCAGGGGAACGATACCGCCTCGGCTCTGGCCATACTTGACAAGGCTCTCACCATTGACAAGTACGAGGCACAGCTATACCGCGACAGAGCTGTCATAAAAGCCTCGATGGAGAGATATGAGGAGGCCGAGCAGGATCTTGACTTTTCGTTGCGCTACTCTCCGGATGAGGCAGGATATTACATAGACAGGGCCCTTGTGCGCTTTTACAGAAACAACTTGCGGGGTGCGATGTCTGATTACGACATTGCCGTTGAGATAGAGCCGATGAATGTTCTGGGGCACTATAACCGTGGCATACTGCGTACGCAGATAGGCGATGACAACAGGGCGATTGAGGACTTTGATGTGGTGATCGATGCCGAGCCTGATAATATGATGGCTGTCTTCAACCGTGGTCTGCTACGGGACAAGACCGGCGATTTGCCGGGCGCCGTGCAGGATTATACCACGGTTCTTGCGGAGTATCCGAATTTCATCTACGGATATCAGCTCCGCTCCGCTGCCCGATACAAGCTTGGAGACCGCAAGGGCGCCGAGCAGGACGAGCTTATTGTGATGCGTGACCGTACCGCTCAGTTCAACTCGACATCAGACCGTAGGAGCGTGGAGGAGAAGGGAGATTCCAGCCGCACGCGTAAGTCCACTGACCGTAACGTGTGGAACTACAAGAAAATCGTAGTAGGCGAGGGTGATGAGGTCGGGTTTGCCAGTGAGTATCGCGGCAAGGTGCAGAACCGCAATGTGGATGTGAGAATTCTTGCGCCATATCAGTTCACTTGGTTTGGCGATGTTGTACGGGAGGTTGACAGAGAGGTCCGTTTCAGCGCTGAGCTGGAGTCGTTGAACGCCCGTGCGGGGTGGGAAGGACGCATCCTGCTTACCAACCGCGAGACAGCATTGTCTGAGTCTCAGATACGCAGGCTGTTTGATGACGTGGACCGTCAGACTGCAAACATTGCCGGGGATCCGGATAATCCATATTACTATTTCGCACGTGCCGTGGATTTCTTCCTGCTTCAGGACCTTACCAATGCCGAGAATGATTTCACCCAATCCATACTCAGCGGACAGGGACTCTGGGCCGCATATTTCGGACGCGCGCTTGTGAGATGGAGACTCTCTGAGATGCGCAGGTCAGACTTGCCGGAATCATCGGGAGTGGCGGTTGTGAAAGACAATGGCAATGCTGGCTATCAGCTGATAATAAATGACTTGACAAAGACCATCGACCTGGAGCCTGATTTCGCGTATGCTTACTATAACCGTGCCAATATGGAGGCGTCGATCGGTGATTACCGCAGTGCCGTGGCTGACTATTCGGAGGCCATAAAACTGAACGACCGTTTTGCGGAGGCATACTACAACCGTGGCCTGGCACTCGTCTTTATGAACAGGACAGATGAGGGGCTGGCTGATTTCGGAAAGGCCGGTGAGCTGGGAATATATCCGGCGTACAACGTTATGAAACGTTTCTCGCCTTCACAAGAATGAGTGGCTCAACAATAATAATAAGGTAAACAGGTGCGGAATTTCCTGATTTTTCATAAATTTGCGCGCTTTAGTGAGAAAACCTGACAATTATGATAAATATAACATTTCCAGACGGCTCGGTTCGCCAGTACAACGAAGGCGTTACCGGCTATGAGATTGCAGAGAGCATCAGCCAGCGTCTTGCTCAGGATGTTCTGGTGTGCTCTGTCAACGATGAGATCGTAGAGTTGAACAGGCCTGTCAATGCTGATGCGTCTGTCAAGTTGTTCAAGTGGGATGATCCTGAGGGCAAGCACGCCTATTGGCATACAAGCGCTCACCTTATGGCCGAGGCTTTGCAAGAGGTCTTCCCCGGTACCCAGTTCGGTATCGGACCGGCCATCGAGAACGGCTTTTATTATGATGTAATGCCGCCTGAAGGCGTAACAATCAAGGAAGGCGATTTCCCAGCCATTGAGGCCAAGATGATGGAGCTTGTCCAGAAAAAGGAGAAGCTTGTACGTCAGGAGATATCAAAGGCAGATGCCCTGAAGTTCTTCGAGGCTCGCGGTCAGTTCTATAAGAACGAGCTGATAGCAGACCTTGAGGATGGCAAGATAACAACCTATACCCAGGGTAATTACACGGACTTGTGCCGTGGTCCGCACCTTGTTGATACGTCGGCCATCAAGGCTGTGAAGCTGACTGCTGTATCGGCCGCATACTGGCGTGGCGATGAGAAGCGTCCGCAGATGACCCGCGTATATGGCATATCCTTCCCGAAGAAGAAATTGCTGGATGAGTATCTTGTGCTTCTTGAGGAGGCCAAGAAACGCGACCATCGTAAGATTGGCAAGGAGATGGAGCTCTTTATGTTCAGCGATATGGTGGGCAAGGGACTTCCTATCTGGCTGCCGAAAGGAACCTCTCTGCGTCTGCGTCTGCAGGACTTCCTGTCACGCATCCAGAAGCGTTACGGCTATCAGCAGGTTATCACTCCGCATATCGGCTCAAAGCAGCTTTATGTGACATCAGGCCACTGGGATCATTACGGCAAGGACAGCTTCCAGCCAATCACCACTCCTGAGGAGGGTGAGGTCTATCTGCTCAAGCCAATGAACTGTCCTCATCACTGTATGATATATAAGTCACAGCCTCGCTCATACCGTGATCTGCCACTGCGCATAGCAGAGTTCGGAACCGTGTATCGCTATGAGCAGAGTGGTGAGCTGCACGGACTTACACGCGTGCGCAGCTTCACCCAGGATGACGCTCATATCTTCTGCCGTCCTGATCAGGTGAAGGATGAGTTCCTGCGTGTGATGGAGATTATCGAGATAATCTTCAAAGCCCTGAACTTTGAGAACTTTGAGGCCCAGATATCACTCCGCGACCCTGACGACCACGAGAAGTACGTTGGTACCGACGAGGATTGGGAGAAGGCAGAGCGGGCAATCGTAGAGGCTTGTCAGGAGAAGAACCTGCCGGCAAAGGTTGAGTATGGCGAGGCCGCATTCTATGGCCCGAAGCTCGACTTTATGGTAAAGGATGCCCTTGGCCGTCGCTGGCAGCTCGGTACCATTCAGGTTGACTATCAGCTTCCGCAGAGGTTTGACCTGGAGTACATCGGCTCCGACAACCAGAAGTATCGCCCTGTAATGATTCACCGTGCCCCGTTCGGCTCAATGGAGCGTTTCGTGGCTGTGCTCATCGAGCATACCGCCGGCAAGTTCCCGCTCTGGCTGATGCCGGATCAGGCCGCAATCCTTCCTATATCCGAGAAGGCAAACGATTACGCATATCAGGTGAGGGCCGAGCTGGAGAAGTACGAGGTCCGCGCGTTTGTGGATGACCGCAATGAGAAGATTGGCCGTAAGATCCGCGACAATGAGGTGAAGCACGTTCCATATATGCTTGTCGTAGGCGAGCAGGAGGCTCAGAATGGTGAGGTCAATGTTCGTAAGCAAGGTGCTGAGAACCTTGGAAATATGAAAATTGAGGATTTCGGTAAAAAAATTGCCGAAGAGGTTAACAATATGATAAATAAATGGTAACTTTGCGCGCTAAATTTTGAGCAAGGTAAACAAATTAACTCTTTGTGAATGAAGAATGACAAATTGAGCGATCAGTATCTGATTAATGATCAGATTCGTGCCAGAGAGGTCCGCATCGTTGGCGATGACATAGAGCCAAAGGTGGTCTCGCTTCGTGAGGCTCTCAGAATTGCAGATGAGATGGAACTTGACCTGGTTGAGATATCACCCAATGCGGTTCCTCCTGTTTGCAGAGTTGTGGATTACTCCAAGTTTATTTACCAACTCAAGAAAAAGCAGAAAGAAGCCAAGGCAAAGCAAGTCAAGATTGACGTCAAGGAGATTCGTTTCGGACCTCAGACCGATGATCACGATTACAACTTCAAGTTGAAGCATGCCATAGGTTTCCTGCAGGATGGCGACAAGGTTAAGGCTTACGTATTCTTCAAAGGCCGTTCAATTCTCTTTAAGGAGCAGGGCGAGGAGATTCTGGCTCGTTTCGCTAAGGATCTTGAGGAGTATGGCAAGCAGGAGAAAGCTCCTATTCTGGAAGGCAAGAGGATGACAATCTTCATTGCGCCTATTAAAAAAGGTGCGGCCCCAAAGAAGGAAAAGGAGGAGGCTAAGCCAGAGAGTAATGATTGATACGCGGTTCGCCGCATTTAATAACAATTTAAAGTTTCAACAAAATGCCGAAGACAAAGACTAATTCCGGTTCCAAAAAAAGATTCGCTCTTACCGGATCGGGTAAAATCAAGAGAAAGCATGCTTATCACAGTCACATTCTGACTAAGAAGAGCACCAAGCGTAAGAGAAACCTGGATCATTTCGCAATACTTGATCAGGCCAACAATAAGCAGGTTAAGGATTTGCTTTGCTTGAGATAACAGACTCCGAAGAGATTAGTTAACTTAGTAGAAACCGAACGTACAGCACAAAGAGCTTTGTAAAAAAGACGCTGACATTCAAAAAAGAAAGAAACTATGCCGAGATCAGTAAACCACGTTGCCTCAAGGGCAAAGAGAAAGAGAATTTTGAGCCTCACCAGAGGTTACTTCGGAGCCAGAAAGAACGTCTGGACCGTAGCAAAGAATACCTGGGAGAAGGGTCTGACCTACGCTTACCGCGATCGTAAGGATAAGAAGAGAGAGTTCCGCGGACTGTGGATCCAGCGTATCAACGCCGCCGCACGTCTTTATGGAATGAATTACTCACAGCTTATGGGTGCTATTCACAAGGCTGGTATCGAGATCAACCGTAAGGTGCTTGCCGACCTGGCAATGAATAACCCAGAGGCATTCAAGGCTATTGTCGATAAGGTTAAGTAAGACCTGGATAAAATAGGCAATTAAATGTTAAATATGGGAACGGACCACTTGTGGCCCGTTCTTTTTTGTATATTAGCATTCGAAACCGCAACGGGCTAGATCGGGAGACTCATCAATTAACAAGAAGGAACCGGGATAAGCTTCGCTCTCCAATGGCGGGCCACGCCTTGAAAAAGGTAACTTTATGTCGGTGGATTACAAAGGGGACGGGCACTCAAACCATTTATACTCGGAGTTCTCATCACATCACCGTTGCGGTTTTTTTCAAAAAACCGCAACGGTGATATATCCTTTTTTAGTTTGCTCCGCAAACGGGTTCGCTCCGCTCCCGACGGCGTTTCCGCCGTTTCGTAATTTTCTTTTCCCCTTTTTTACTTTGATTGCAGGGCCCGCTGATAACGGGCGGCATTGGCATTGTGCTGAGACAGCGTTGTGGCAAAATTGTGATAGCCGGAGAAATCCTCCTTGGCGCACATATATAAGTAGTTGTGCCTTGTATAGCTCAGTACGGCGTTGATGGCTGTTGTGCTTACAAAACGAATGGGGGCAGGGGGCAGTCCTGCATACTTGTAGGTGTTGTACGGAGAGTCAACCTCCAGATGCGAGAACAACACCCGTTTCGGACGCTCACCGCCAAGTGCGAAAATAACCGTCGGATCGGCCTGCAGGAGCATCCCTTTGTTCAGACGGTTCATATAAAGTCCAGCCACTACAGGCATCTCATCGGCCTTTGCCGTCTCTTCCTCTACTATCGATGCCAAGGTTGTAACCTCGTGCGGTGTGAGCCCTATCTTGGCTGCCTGCTCCTGACGGCTGCTCCAGAAGTTATCGTGCTCCTTTGCCATCCTTTTCATGAAAGACTCCACAGACACGTTCCAATACAGCTCGTAAGTATTCGGCACTATCAGCTCGAACACAGTTTGCGGAGTGTATCCCAAACTTGCCAATGATGCGGAATCTGTAAGGAAAGTTTCTATCTGTGCGGAGTCTGCCATCAACTGCGATGCAATAGCGGCTGCCATCTTCTCTGTCGTGCGGCAGCTGTTGATGGTAACTCGTACTGGCGTCTGCGAGCCACTCGTCAGCATCCGCTGAATATCAATCGGTCTGGAAGACTTCTTGATGAC
This sequence comes from uncultured Bacteroidales bacterium, assembly GCA_937898885.1. GTDB lineage: Bacteria > Bacteroidota > Bacteroidia > Bacteroidales > Bacteroidaceae > Colenecus. The sequence continues at coordinate 21,947 of CALDKD010000020.1, forward strand.
ATAACTTCCAGTCTTGATGTTGTCATCGTATTTCTTTATTCTTAAAAGCCATTTCAAACCAGTGAGGCTGCCTTTCGGCTCGTGCTCCTGAATGTCTTGTACTATCTGGCTTGAAGTCTCTTCTGGCATGATATATATTCTGAAGTCATCAACTGAAATCTGGGGGCTCGCAACCATAGTGCAGCATCTCAGCATTCCGGCCATTACCGCAATAGTCACGCAGCATGTGATGAATGACGAATATTTCTTGAAAAATCCCATAGAACCACTATTTTGCAATGTCCTGCAAATTTCGGAAAAAAAATGATATCCGCACCTTGTTTCCGCCCGTTGAGTCAGAGTAAATCCTATTTTTAAAATAATATATAATATTGCCAAGGGAAGTTAAAAAATAGCTTATATTTGCAAGCAATAAAATACCCAACAAAAATGTGTAGACTTACTTACTTCAGGAATTCATTTGTGGCAGCGCTTATAGTGCTGTCTTTTAGCGCAATCGGCTGCAGTGCGAAAGATGCCGCCGATGCAGACAACCTGCTCTGGTACGATGCTCCGGCAGAGTCCTGGCTTCAGTCGTTGCCTTTAGGCAATTCCCGTATGGGCGCTATGGTCTATGGCGGCACTCAGCGCGAGGAAATCCAGTTGAACGACGAGACCTTCTGGAGCGGAGGCCCTCATAACAATAACAGCTCACGCTCATTGGAGCGCCTGAACGAGGTCCGTCAGCTCATTTTTGACGGCAAGGAGCGCGAGGCGGAGGACATCATCAATAAGGATTTCATAGTGGGTCCTCACGGAATGAAGTATCTTACATTGGGCAGCCTTTTCATCGATTTTGATGGAATAGGCGAGGTGAGCGACTATCGCCGTGAGCTGAACCTGGAGAATGCTGTCAACACAACAACCTACACATCCAATGGCATAAGCTACACCCGCAGGGCGTTCGCATCTATTCCAGACAAAGTCGTTGTGGAGAGAATCGAGGCTAGCGGCAAGGGTGCGCTCAATTTCAAATTGTCATATGATTGCGTGCTTGGCGCAGATGTCAAGGCCGATGGAAACATAATGACGGCAATCATCAATGGTGTTGACCACGAGGGAATCAAGGCCGTACTTAAGGCTGAGTGCCGCATAATGGTGCTTACCGATGGTCAGGTCTCATCCGCCGATGGCACAATTTCCGTTGCCGGAGCATCGAACGCCACATTGCTCATCTCCTCCGCCACTAATTTCGTGAACTTCCAGGATGTGAGCGGCGACGCCCACAAGGCAAACGACGAGATTCTCGCCGCTGTCAAGGGTCAGAAGTTCGATAAACTGCTCAAGCGTCATATCTCCGCATATTCCGCACAGTATGGCAGGGTAAGTCTGCATCTGGCCGACGGAGAGAACGCGTCTCTTCCTACGGACAAGCGTCTGGAGGCCTGCTATGGCAGCGATGACTACGGTATGGCAGCCCTGATGTACAATTACGGCCGCTATCTGCTCATCAGCTCATCACAGCCGGGCGGACAGGCAGCCAACCTGCAGGGCGTATGGAACAATCAGGCCGATGCTCCCTGGGACGCAAAATACACCATCAACATCAATGCCCAAATGAACTACTGGCCGGCAGAGGTGTCTGGTCTGACAGAGAGTGTTGAGCCGCTCTTCTCCATGATACGCGACCTTACTGTTACCGGCGCTGAGACAGCCCGTCAGATGTATGACTGCGGTGGTTGGGTAGCTCACCATAATACTGACATCTGGCGCTCATCCGGCCCTGTTGACGGAGCCGCCTGGGGTATGTACGTAAACGGAGGCGCCTGGCTTGCCACACATCTGTGGCAGCATTACCTGTTCACCGGCGATAAGAAATTCCTGAAGGAGTGGTATCCTGTACTGAAGGGTGCCGCCGATTTCTATATGGACTTTATGGTCACAGATCCTAACAGCGGCTATCTTGTAGTGGTTCCTTCAGTGAGTCCTGAGCACGGTGGGGTAGGCAAGCGCTCAAACGTGACCGCTGGCTGCACAATGGATAACCAGATAGTATTTGATGCGCTGAGCAGCGTAGTGATGGCATCGGAGATTCTGGATGTCGATGCAGATTACCGCGAGTCTGTCAAGGCTGCCATCGCCAAGATCCCGCCAATGAAGGTCGGTCAGTACGGTCAGCTTCAGGAGTGGATTGAGGACATTGATGACCCGAAGGACGAGCATCGCCATATCTCTCATCTTTACGGACTCTATCCGTCGAACCAGATAAGCGAGTACTCAACTCCTGAACTCTTCGAGGGCGCGCGCAATACCCTTATCCAGCGCGGCGATATGGCCACAGGCTGGAGCCTCGGCTGGAAGGTCAACTTCTGGGCACGTATGCACGATGGCAATCACGCCTATACTATCCTGAGTAATATGATGCGTCTGCTCCCCGATGGCCCCAGAAATGGTCAGCGTGGCAGATACAACCCGAATGGCCGTACCTATCCGAACCTCTTCGACGCGCATCCGCCATTCCAGATTGACGGTAACTTCGGTGCCGCAGCCGGTATCGCCGAGATGCTGCTGCAGAGTCAGGACGGCGCCGTTCATCTTCTTCCCGCTCTGCCTGACGTATGGGCCGATGGCAGCGTAAGCGGTCTGCGCGCACGTGGCGGTTTCATCGTAGATATGGAGTGGGCCGGTGGCAAAATTACCGCAGCCAAGGTTAAATCAACTATCGGCGGTGTGCTCCGCATCCGCTCTTCTGTTCCGTTGAAAGGCCTGACCAAGGCAGAGGGCAGCTGCCCCAACAGCCTGCTTGCCCCGGCATACGGATACAAGAGTGGCGATGCCAAGGGCTGCTACGAGTATGATATCGAGACAAAACCAGGCAAGACCTATACATTAACAGCAGAATAATCAGTGTGTTTATGAGAAATCTATATTATTCAGTCCTTGCCTTGCTGCTGATGCTCCCATTGGCATCGTGTGGCCAGAAAGACGTGCGCATCGATACAAAGAACGGTGAGCTGATTCTCGTACCGCTCACAGATAACTCAGTCCGTGTGAAGGTTGGAGCTGAGGCCGGTGCGCCTCAGCTTGAGGAACTAGTGTATTCAGAGAAAGTACGTACTCCTAAATTCAAGGTATCCAGGAATGGCGATTGTACCGTACTTACACTTAAAAACATATCCGTGGAGTACAATCCATCCGCAGATGTAATCAGCTTCTTCAATTCCGATGGCAGTCTGATACTCCGCGAGAGCAGCCGCTCTGTGGCATCGTCACAGGTTCAGGGAATGCCCTGCCTGAGTGTCAGCCAGAGCTTTGAGTCACCCGACGATGAGGTCATCTCAGGTACCGGACAGTTTCAGGACGGTCATCTCAACATCAAGGGCCTGACACGTCGCCTCACACAAGTCAACACTCAGATATCCATCCCGTTCATTCTTTCAAGCAAGGGATACGGCTTGCTTTGGAACAACTACGGACTTACCGACTTCAATCCGGCAACCAATAAGGCTGAGCTCTCACAGGCTGTGGCTGAGGGCGAGCAGGTTATTGTAAATGCTACCGGTACCCACGGCAACCGTCGCGAGCGCCGCAGCTTCGGAAACTTCGCCGGTACACTCACAGTGCCAGAGGACGGCACATATTCAATACTGCTTGATGTAGGACAGTCAATGGCCCGCAAGCACTATCTGTCAATAGACGGAGAGGTATGCATCGACGCCAACAATACTTGGCTGCCTCCAACATCATCCACAATAGTGGAGCTGAAGGCCGGTGAGCACGCCATAGAGGTGCGCGGCTCAATGGGCGACCATCCTGTAGTCAGCTGGCGTAAGGTCGATGCCATCACCACATTCAGCTCTCCGGTGGCCACCGCGCTTGACTACACCGTCTTCGCAGGCAATGCCGACCAGGTTATGCGCTCATACCGCAGCCTTACCGGACAGGTGCCTCATATGCCGGAATGGATGTTCGGCTACATCCACTGCCGCGAGCGTTACAATACTCAGGACGAGATTATTGCCAATATGCGTGGTTTCCAGGAGAACAACATCCCTCTGAGCGTAATCGTACAGGATTGGCAGTGGTGGGGCAAATACGGATGGAACGCAATGCGTTTTGACGAGGACCGCTACCCGGATCCTGCGGCTCTCACAGCCACTCTGCACGAGAACGACGTGCGCCTGATGCTCTCAGTATGGTCCAAGGTTGACAAACCATCCGTTCTGGGACAGAAACTCAACGAGAACGGCTATTATATAAAAGGTACAGACTGGATAGACTTCTTCAAGCCCGAGGCACGTGATTTCTATCTGCAGAACTTCCTTGACAGCCTTGTCCGCTTCAACATCGACGCCTGGTGGTTCGATGCCACCGAGCCTGAGAACGATGACCTGCGTGGCCGCAGGGTAGGCAACGACTCTCTTCCGGGCGAGTTCTATCGCAATGTCTATCCGCTTATGGTCAACCGCACTATGTACGGTGGTCTGAAGAAGGCAAAGAAGGGCGAGGAACCGGTCATCCTTACACGCAGCGCATTCGCCGGAATGCAGAAATACGGTGTTGTCACCTGGTCGGGCGACGTAGGCAACGACATGCGTACGCTCCGTAACCAGATAATCGGTGGTCTGGGCCAGATGGCTGCCGGACTTCCCTGGTGGACATTCGATGCCGGCGGCTTCTTCCGCCCGCAGAACCAATATACCGACTCAGCTTACCAGGAGCGTCTCATACGTTGGGTACAGGTTGCCACCTTCCTGCCGTTTATGCGTGTCCATGGTTATATGAGCCAGACCGAGCCCTGGCGTTACAGCGCTCAGACACAGGAGATAATGACCCGCTACATAAAACTCAGATACGAGCTTCAGCCCTACATAACAGAGTGCGCCAAGAAGGTATCAACCGATGGATACACCATTATGCGTCCGCTTATGTTCGACTTTGCCGATGACGCCGAGGCCCTGAGGCAGGACTGCGAGTATATGTTCGGTCCCGAGCTGCTTATTTGTCCGGTCCTGGAGGAAGGAACTGACACAGTTCACGTATATCTGCCTGAGAATGCCGGCGGATGGAATTATTATTGGGATAATACCGCTTATGAGGGCGGACAATATATTGATGTACCTGTCACGTTGGATATCATTCCGGTATTCAGACGGCAATGACAGAAACAGGTTGCCAATAATAACAAATCAATAAACAACAATGGAAAGAAGGAGATCCCCAATCAGAAAACTCGTCTTGTCATCTGCGCTTGCAATGGCTCTGACATCTTGTTTCATGGAACAGTCGCCAGAGACTTACTACACATTCCTCGATGACAACATCGCCAGCTATCTTGAGAAGAGAAGTGATGACTTCAGCATCTTCATTGACATCCTCAAGAAGGCCAATGTGTGGGGCGAGTTGAAAACGTATGGAACATACACCTGCTTCGCTCCGACAAACGAAGCCTTCCTGACTTATTTCGCCGAGAAGGACATTCCGTCTGTTGAGAGCCTTGATTTCAAGGAATGCGATACAATAGCCAGAACGCATCTGCTTGATGAGTCATACTATACTACTGATCTGCTTGAGGGAGCCTTTCCATCGCCAAACCGTCTGGACCGTTACCTGTCATTCTCGTGCGATTCAGATACCGTCACCGGCAGACTCTATTACCTGGTCAACAAGACCTCAAGAATGCTTGAGCGCGACGACACCGTGCAGAACGGAGTCATCCAGATTGTGGACAAGGTTGTTGTTCCCAGCACGCTGATGCTTCCGGAACTCATAGAGCAGGATACAGCCTTGACTATGTTCTACTGGGCTCTCGTTACTACAAGAATGTGCGACTCACTGGAGGACTATCAGGACCTTACATATCCTACGCCAAGCTACGACTCAATAACCACAGGCGTAAGGTATCACACCGGTGACGAGTGGGAGTATGCCATCTTCCCCGAGCATCGTTACTTCAAGCATACCATTTTCGCAGAGCCGAACAGCGTATTCCGCGCTCACGGCATTTATACCACCGACGATCTGGTAAAGCACGCCAAGGAGGTTTACGATAAGTCATATCCCGCAGATGCCGGCAAGTACGACGATGATCCTACTGACCGCCGCAATCCGCTCAACAGGTTCGTATCGTACCACCTGCTGGAGTTCTACGAGCCATATGACCAGTGGAATGTCACAAACGAGGATCTGGTAAACACCAACTTCATCAGGAGCGAGTGGGACCTTGAGGATTTCTTTGAGACAATGCTGCCTCACTCATTCATCCGTGTCTGTACTCCGGAGCACGCCAATCCGAACGGTATCTATATCAACAGGAAAGGCACACCTAAGAAAAACGTAGTCCGTGGTGTCAGAATGTATGCTCCGTCAGAGATGGCCGGCATCGTTCAGGATGCATTGAATGGAATGTACTATTACATAGATGACCTTCTTGAGTACAGCTTTGAGACCCGTAACGAGGCTCTCTGTACCAGAATCAGGTACGACTGCACCACACTGTCGCCCGATTTCGTGAACAGCGGCGGCCGTAACCGTCCTGGTGTGACCGAATGTACAGGTATGCTGAACGGATATACCAAGAACTGGAAATTCTCTCCCGAGACACTTATGTCCATCCGTAACCGTCACCAGTGGTTCTGGAGCTATGAGGGCGATGAGGTAATCCTTCAGGGTATCTACGACGCTACCCTCAAACTTCCGCCAGTACCATATGACGGAACCTACGAGATCCGCATCGGCTATCCTGTGATGGCATCGCGTGGTGTTATCCAGGCCTACTTCGGAAGTGATCCTGACAATATGATGCCTACCGACATCCCAACCGACCTGCGCGTGAGCGGTCCGGACCCAAGCATCGGATGGAAATCTGACGGTGAGCTTGGAGACGAGCTTAATATCAGAATGTACGACAAGGCTATGCGTAACCGTGGCTATATGAAGGCTCCGGCATCCTATCGTCCGTCTGGAGGCGATGTCTTCCGCGACCTCAACTCCATGCTGCGCCGTATCCTCACAACACAGTATATGTCTGCAGAGGGCGATTACTACCTGCGCGTGCGTCAGGTTCTGGACAACAATATGGCCGAGATGGTGTACGATTACCTGGAGCTTGTCCCCAAGGATATTTACGCCAGCGATGAGGGAGAGGATAAGTGGTAATTGTGTAAGACAGATTATTAACCTATAATATGGAATATAGAAAACTTGGAAAGACCGGTCTGGAGCTGTCTGCTCTCGGATTCGGCGCGTCAAGCCTGGGTGGTGTGTTTCATGGACTGAGAGAGGCTGACGGAATCAAGGCTGTTCATACGGCCGTGGACAATGGTATCAACTTCATAGATGTATCGCCATACTACGGACATCTGAAAGCCGAGAACGTATTGGGCAAGGCTCTGCGCGAGATACCGCGTGACAAATACATCCTCTCCACCAAGGTGGGACGCTACGGTCACGATGGCATCAACACCTGGGACTACAGCGGCAAGAGGGCGCACGACAGCGTCTTCGAGAGCATGGAGCGCCTGGGCATTGATTACATTGACATCATCAATGTTCACGACATAGAGTTCGCCGATCTGCATCAGGTGGCAGAGGAGACCCTGCCGGCATTGTGCGAGCTGCGCGACAAGGGCGTTGTAGGTCACGTAGGCATAACCGACCTCCAGCTTGAGAACCTCAAGTGGGTTGTTGAGCATACCCCCGCAGGAACCGTTGAGTCAGTATTGAATTTCTGTCACTACTGTCTGTGCGATGACAAATTGCTGGATTTCCTGGATTTCTTCGAGGAGAGAGGCATCGGCGTAATCAACGCCAGCCCGCTGTCAATGGGCCTGCTGTCCGATCACGGCGCGCCAGACTGGCATCCGGCTCCCGAAGGACTGCAGAAAGCCTGCCGCAATGCCGTTGAGTATTGCAAGTCTGAGGGCTATCCGATTGAGAGACTTGCCATGCAATACAGCGTGTCAAACCCGCGCATTGCATCAACACTCTTCTCAACCACAAGACCGGAGAACGTGCTGGCCAACCTCGATTCCATTCAGGGTACTCTGCCAGAGGAACTTGTTGCCAAGGTTCGCCAGATAATTGGCGATGAGTTCCGCACCAGCTGGAAGAACTCCTGATGCCAGATACATATTTATTTCAAAATAGAATGAAAGCAATTAGAATACCTGACGTACGTCAGATGGAGGTTGTGGAACTGCCTGTTCCACAACCGTGCGATGGAGAGGTGCTGCTTAGAATACAGTACGTTGGCTTTTGTGGAAGCGACTTGAACACATTCCGTGGTGGAAACGCCATGGCCAAGCCAAAAGTCATTCCCGGTCACGAGATAGGCGCCATAATAGAGGGCTTGGGCAACGGTTGTCCCGATACTTTGAGAGTAGGGCAGACCGTAACCGTCAATCCCTATACTGCCTGCGGCGTATGCGCCTCCTGCCGTAACGTCCGTCCGAACGCCTGCCAGCACAACGAGACACTCGGCGTGCAGCGCGATGGCGCTATGCGCGAGTATATCTGCCTGCCTTGGCAGAAGATTATCCCGGTAGGCGAGATTTCCGCACGCGATGCGGCTCTCATCGAGCCTATGAGCGTAGGTTTCCACGCCGTGGCTCGCGGATGCGTCACCGATACCGATTTTGTAGTCGTCATCGGTTGCGGAATGGTGGGCCTTGGAGCAGTCATGCGTGCTGTCCAGCGTGGTGCTACCGTCATTGCCGTTGACCTGGGTCAGGACAAACTCAAGATGGCACGTCTGGCCGGAGCCACATACTGCATCGACAGCCGCCTGGAGGATGTCCGTGCGCGCGTTCAGGAAATAACAGATGGCTTTGGCGCCGATGTCGTTATTGAGGCCGTAGGCAGTCCTGTAACATACGTGACAGCGGTCGATATCGTGGGCTTTACCGGTCGCGTGGTTTGCATCGGCTACTCCAAGAGTGATGTCTCGTTCCAGACACGCCTCTTCGTACAGAAAGAACTTGATATCAGAGGCTCACGCAATGCTACCCCCGAGGACTTCCGTGCCGTCATCCGTCTCATGCAGAGCGGCCGTGTTCCTGTAGAGCGCTTCATAAGTGGCATCATCACTCCGGAGAATGCATTTGAGGCAATGAGAAATTGGGAGGCAGAACCAGGCAAAGTATTTCGTATTTTGGTTTCATTTTCTTAAATTTGCACGACTAACCAAGACTACTAACAAACTAAATTTATATTTTTATGATTAACAAACGTAAATCCTTGATTTCCGCAATGAGCGTTCTGCTGGCCCTCGGCCTTGGCGTGAATGCCAATGCGCAGAATTTCCCGCCTATGGGTGGCGGTATGCCAGGTATGCCGGGAATGCCCGGACAGCAGGCACAGGCAAGACCACAGGGTGCTCCTCAGGGTGCACCGCAGGGCGCTCCTCAGGGAGGTGGCTTCGGTGGTATGAGAAGACAGGCTACAAACTTCGCCAAGACCGACATCGCTCCGTACTTCACCCCTTCAACCAAGAAGGCGGCTACACCCGATGCTGAGGGCTTCATCCGTCGCTGGATGCTTCTTGAGCCAATCTCAAAACCAAACGGAAGCAACACCGTATTCACCGACAGCTATCTGCGCCAGGAGTTCGGCAAGCAGTATTTCCAGAATCAGCAGACCATCCTGCCGAAGGACGGCGATATGGTAACAGTCGATGGCAAGGAACTCAAGTGGCATGCGCTTGACAGCAAGCTATATAACGTGAAACTGTTCCGTTTCGCAACCAGTCTTGCCGACAATGCCGATCGTTACGGAATCCTCTGCTGGGCAGTTACGGTAATCAACTGCGAGGAGGATATCGAGAACGTACGTCTGGCAGTAGGCTCCAACTCAGCCTCAATGTGGTGGCTGAACGGTGAGGAGGCTGTTATCCTGTCAGGTGACAGACGTATGGTTGCCGATGATGCCACATCAAAGCGCCTTACCCTGAAGAAGGGCAAGAACGTAGTCCGTGGCGTTGTCATTAACGGTCCTGGTATGAGTGACTTCTGCGCCCGTTTCATTGACGAGAACGGCCAGCCTGTCAAGAACATCACAATCACAAACGAATAATTCCGAATTGATATGAAAAGACAAAATATTCTGGGTCTTGCAGCCCTTTTCGCTGCGGCATTTACAGTAAATGCCTCTGCACAGGTGGGAGCTCCTTTCATTCACGACCCATCTACAATCGTAAAGTGCGACGGTAAGTACTATACATTCGGAACCGGTGGCGGCGGCCTTATCTCAGAGGATGGCTGGAACTGGCACAGTGGCGCACAGCGTCCCGGTGGCGGCGCGGCTCCTGATGCAATGAAGGTAGGAGACCGTTATCTCATCATCTACGGCTCAACCGGTGGTGGTCTTGGAGGAGGTCACGCAGGCCGTATCAACACAATGTGGAACACCACACTTGATCCTCAGTCACCGGACTTCAAGTTCACTGAGGCTGTCGAGATCGCATCATCAGAGATTGACGAGGATTGCGATGCAATCGACCCGTCAGTTCTTCTTGACCCGACAACAGGCCGTATGTGGGTATCATACGGAACATATTACGGCTTCATCCGCCTTGTGGAGATTGATCCTAAGACCGGTGAGCGCGTAAAGGGCAATGTGGCAAAGGATATCGCCATCGACTGCGAGGCATCAGCACTGATTTATCGCAATGGCTGGTACTATCTGCTTGGCACACACGGAACCTGCTGCGACGGCGTGAACTCAACTTACAACATCGTTGTAGGCCGTTCAAGAGACGTTACAGGTCCTTATCTTGACAACATGGGCCGCGATATGCTCAAGGGCGGTGGCAAGATGGTTGTAGCCGCTGGCGACAGAAAGACCGGTGCCGGTCACTTTGGCCGTTACATTGAGGAGGAGGGCGTTGAGAAGATGTCTTTCCACTGGGAGGCTGACTATGATCAGGGTGGCCGAAGCGTGCTGGCTATCCGTCCGCTGCTCTGGAAGAACGACTGGCCATACGCCGGCGAGCTCTTCAAAGAGGGTACATACGAGATTGAGTCTGAGCGTAGAGGCTATGCCCTGGAACTTGCCGTTGACTTTGTACGTCAGAATGCAGGCCGTGGCATGTTCGGTGGCGCATCCAGCACACCAGCCGCTCCACTCGAGGAGCAGACACTCCTTGATGTCTATGAGACCTGGCCAAAGGGCGAAATCGAGCTTCGTATCGGTGACTATATGTTCCGTCCTCACCAGAAGTGGACAATTACCGCAGTTCCTGATGCAGGTGGCTACCTTGGCGGTCAGTACTACAAGATCACCATCGCCGGCACAAAGCGCGCTCTTGCCGCTACCGCAGACCGCGAGGTTATCTCTGTTCCTCAGTACACTGGCGCTCCTGAGCAGCTCTGGAGAATCGAGCAGCTCACTGATGGAACCTATCGTATCATGCCGAAGCAGGTTCCTGGTTGCGATGAGGAACTCGTGCTGATGTCATCAGGCGACAGCACCCCGTCACTTGGCAAGTTCGATATGAGCAGCGACAACTACAAGTGGAATTTCAGAAATCATTAATACAGACAGTCGGTCATTAGCCTCTGGCTATTTGATTGAATGAATTTTTATAGAATCCGGGCGGAATTTCCGTCCGGATTCTTAATTTTGCAGTAGATTAATCACTGAAACTTAAAAGATATGAGAAAAGTATTGTTTTTCGCTGCTCTCGCACTTGGCATCACAGCCAGTGCAAAGCAGAGCGTCACTGTTAATGTAGAGGCAGACAAACCAGGCCCAACCATCAACAAGAACATCTACGGACAGTTCTCCGAGCATCTGGGAACTTGTATCTACGGCGGTCTTTGGGTAGGCCCGGAGTCCAGTATCCCAAACACAAACGGCTATCGTAACGATGTGCTGAACGCTCTCAAGGAGCTTCACGTGCCATTGATGCGCTGGCCGGGCGGCTGCTTCGCCGATGAGTATCACTGGCAGGACGGCATCGGTCCCAAGGAGAACCGTCCGCGTATGGTCAACAACAACTGGGGCGGCATCGTCGAGGACAACAGCTTCGGCACACACGAGTTCCTGAACCTGTGCGAGATGCTCGACATTGAGCCATACATCAGTATGAACGTAGGCAGCGGCTCGGTAGAGGAGGCTGCCAAGTGGGTAGAGTATATGAACGCCGCCGATGGCCCAATGGCCAAGATCCGTAAGCAGAACGGCCGCGAGGAGCCCTGGCACGTACACTACATCGGCGTAGGCAACGAGGCTTGGGGTTGCGGAGGCAACATGCGTCCGGAGTACTACTCAGACATCTTCCGTCGCTATCAGACCTATATGCGCGATTACAACGGCACACACCTCACAAAGATTGCCAGCGGCGCAAGCGACTACGACTATGAGTGGACAGAGGTTCTGATGGACCGCATCGGCAGCCAGATGAACGCCGTATCACTGCATTACTATACAGTAGCAGGCTGGGAGGGCAGCAAAGGCTCTGCCACCGATTTCAGCAAGGACGACTACTACTGGTGTCTGGGCAAGGCCCTCGGCATCGAGCCTGTCATCCAGAAGCATCTTGACATAATGTCAAAGGCAGATCCTACCAACTCCATACCTCTCTACGTTGACGAGTGGGGCACCTGGTGGGATTCCGAGCCAGGCACACAGCTCTATCAGCAGAACACAATGCGCGATGCCTTCGTGGCCTCTCTTTCGCTCGATGTGTTCCACAAGTATGCAGACCGCATCCAGATGACCAACATCGCTCAGGTTGCCAACGTGCTTCAGGCAATGGTTCTCACCAAGGACGATAAGATGATACTTACTCCTACCTACTTTGTATATAAGATGTACATCCCGCATCAGAACGCAAAGGCTCTGTCCACATCCATCGATGGCTGCGCTGTCAAACTGGTACGCAACGAGCGCTTCAAGAACAACCCGTCGGAAGGTGCCACACGTCCTCTGCCACTGCTGAGCGCAACCGCATCAAAGGCTGCCGATGGCAAGATTCACGTATCCCTGTCAAATGTCAATGCCGACGAGGAGCAGGATGTAACCGTAAGTCTTAACGGCTTCAAGGCAAAGAAGGTAACCGGCCAGATTCTCACATCAGGCGCCATCAACGACTACAACAGCTTTGACAGCCCCAACAAGATTGGCATCAAGGAGTTCAAGGATGTCAAGATTGCAAAAGACGGCACAATCACACTCACAATGCCGGCACTCAGCATCATCGCTCTTGAGGTTGAGTAACTCATAGCATAAAGAAAACCGGGCTGTACCCAATTAAGAGGTACAGCCCGGTTTCTTGTCTTATAAGTTATGGCTTATGCCTTCCTCAAGCGTGGCAGGTCAAACACGATAGACACAATCAGGAACAATGCCAGCATAAACGCGTAGAACATATACGGAATGGCCGATGCCGCCGATATCCCTGCAAACGTGGCGGCCACCATCGTATGTGTGCTGTAGGGCAACAGCTCAAGCGCTATGCACGAGCTGGTATCCATAAGGCTGGCTGCCTTTCTCGGGTCAACTCCATACTTCTCACTAATCTCCTTGACTATCGATGACACGCTCACAATGGCAATAGTGTTGTTCGATGTGCACACACAGATAAGTGCCGTAAGCAAAGCAATACAACCCTCCGCGCTTTTCCTTGATTTCACGAACTTGGTGCATATCGACACAATGAAATCCAGACCGCCGTTGTGCGTTATGAGAGCCATTGTACCGGCTGCCAGAATCACAACAATAATGAGCGATCCCATTCCGTTCACTCCGGCCTCCATCGCGCTGGTCCATCCAATGAAATCGAACTCGCCCATAGACATACCCATAATTCCGCATATCAGCGCGCCCGTAAGCAATGTGATCAGCACATCACATCCGCAGACGGACAAGACAATGACAAGAATATAGGGCAGAATCTTAATGTTCTGAGCGGTATGCTCCACATCAACGCTTCCTGCGCCACGTCCAAGATAGTAATAGATTATGATGGTGACAATGGCGGCAGGCAATGCTATCCACAGGTTCACCTTAAACTTATCGCTCATCTTACAGCCTTGCGTGCTGGTGGCAATGATGGTGGTGTCCGATATGAAAGACAGGTTGTCGCCGAACATGGCACTGCAAACCACAATGGCGCAGAATAGGGCGGGATTTCCGTCAATGGTCTGGCAAATACCTATCGCAATAGGGCACAGCGCCACAATAGAGCCAATGCCCGATCCCGTTGCCATAGAGATAAGGCATCCGGTAATGAAAAGACTCACAAATATCAGCTTAGGCGGCAGGAATGACAGGATGATGTTTACAGTGGCGTCAATACACCCCATAGCCTCAGCGCTCTTGGCAAATGCTCCGGCCACGACGAATATTATTATCATAAACATCATCTTGCCGGTGCCGGCGCCACGTGCGAATACACGCACCCTGTCAGGAAGGTTCAGCCCCTTGGTAATGGCTACCGCATAAATGGCTGCAAAAAGGAACGATATAGTAATGGAAACCTTTGATATCTCTCCGCAAAGAAGAGCTGTTCCCAAAAAGAAAGCCAGAAAGAATACCAGCGGACTAATCCCTAACAGTCCTTTCTTGTCAATCCTCATCGCTTACTCCTCTTTCTTCTTGTATTCTGCGTCGAGCTCCTGTGTGAGCTGCTCAACAACCTTCTTCTCGGCCATCTCGCCGGTGATGGTCACGCGTGCGAAAGTATTGTCCTTGTCTTTTGAGTTGTAGTTTATGGTAATGACCTTGCGGAACACTCCCGGGCGGCGGGTAGTACCATCATACGAGACCTTTATCGAGTCAGTCACGCCCGGTGCTATCTCGTGCTTCGGATACTCCGGCACTGTGCAGCTGCACGATGCGTACACATCTGTCAGAACCAGATTCTCATCACCAGTGTTCGTAAAGCGGAAGTATGTGGAGACTTTCCCGTGCTCCTGGTCAAATATTCCGAAATTATGATCGGTCTTCTCAAACGTGAGAACAGGACCCTTTTTCTGTGCATAGGCCGCCATAGCCATGCATACCATAATCACCGCTAAAGTAACTTTTCTTTTCATGTCATTTAATTTTTGTGCGAAGATATGCATTTTTATTAAATCTTTGTACCTTTGATAAGTATAAACGGAAAAGGATTAAAAATAAGCGATAATTATGTTTGAAGACAAGGATTTGGCGCTTTTCGCCGCAAAAGGCAAGAGCGTGGAGCAGGTAGAGAGTCAGTTGGAGAATTTCAGGAACGGTTTCCCATATCTGGAGCTGAAGGCCGCCGCATCGGCAGCCAACGGAGGCATTATGGTCACATCCGCCTCACAGCAGGCTGAGTACATCAGTGCCTGGGAAGAGTATCGTTCATTCAATCATAAGATAACCAAGTTCGTGCCTGCCTCGGGAGCTGCCAGCCGTATGTTCAAGGACCTGTTCGCTTTCCTCAGCGCAGATTACAGCGAGCCGCAGACTGAGTTTGAAAAAAAGTTCTTTCAAGAGATTGAGAACTTTGCATTTTATGTCGATCTGAACTCAGCCTGCGCCAGAAACGAAGGCAAGGGAGTCGCGTCTCTGCTGGCTGCCGGCGAATACAAGGCCGTGGTATCCAACCTGCTTGAGTCCAAGGGACTCAATTACGGGGCGCTGCCAAAGGGCCTTCTGAAATTCCATAAATACGGAAAGAGCGCGCGCACTCCGCTAGAGGAGCATCTTGCCGAGGGCGCATTGTACGCATCGGGCGCAGACTCACACGTAAGCCTTCATTTCACGGTCTCGCCAGAGCATCGTCCACTGTTTAAGAACCTGGCGTCACAGGCAGGAAAGGAAATGAGCGGCAAATACTCGCTCGCGTATGACATCAGCTTCTCCGAGCAGAAACCCAGCACGGACACAATCGCCGTCGATGTGTCGAACGAGCCTTTCCGCAATGACGACGGCTCAATCCTGTTCCGTCCGGGAGGCCACGGTGCCCTTATCGCCAATCTCAACGAGATAGACTCCGACATTGTCTTCATAAAGAATATAGATAATGTGGTGCCCGATCACCTGAAGGACGATACGGTAACCTATAAGAAACTCCTGGCCGGAATACTCGTTACATTGCAGCAGAAGGCTTTCACATATCTGCGTCTGCTTGACTCTGGCAATTACAACCGTGGCAAACTCGAGGAAATAGCGTTGTTCCTTGAGAATGCTCTCTGCTGTCAGAAAGATGGAATAAGGGAACTGTCAGACCGCCATCTGGCCAAGTATCTGCACGGCAAGCTTAACCGTCCGATGCGTGTATGCGGAATGGTACGCAACGTGGGTGAGCCGGGTGGAGGCCCGTTCATTGCCCGCTGCAAGGACGGCTCCTTCTCGCTTCAGATTCTTGAGAGCTCGCAGATTGATATGGCGGACCCTGAGAAGAAGCGTATGTTCAGCGATGGCACTCACTTCAACCCAGTTGATCTTGTCTGCGCCCTTCGTGACTACAACGGTCAGAAGTTCAATCTGCTGCAGTACGTTGACCCCGCCACCGGCTTCATCTCCAGCAAGTCCAAGAGCGGCCGCGAGCTGAAGGCCCTTGAGCTCCCCGGCCTCTGGAACGGCGCAATGAGCGACTGGAACACCATCTTCGTAGAGGTTCCTCTCTCCACCTTCAACCCCGTCAAGACCGTCAACGACCTTCTCCGCTCCCAGCACCAATAAATCACTGGGGACAGGCCCCAAAGCCGCAGTCAGAGACTGTCTCAGGGGCTAGGCTCTACGAAGCCTGCTCGCTACGCCGTGAAATGCTAAAGCGCGGAACTCGCTGGCGCTCAGACATCCGC
>CALDKD010000021.1 GCA_937898885.1 uncultured Bacteroidales bacterium
ATCCCATTCTGAAGAAATTATCCTTGTCCTTGTTCTCGTTGTACCATTTCATGTCCTTTACATGACGGATACGTCCCGATGGAGACCCATATTTTTCCAAAATGATATAGTCAATTGAATCCTTATGCGTCATATTTGCAGGACCTCGATTGTAAGGCGCCCTAACGTATCTGGAATTACGAAGCAAAGCCGCAATCGGTTCCTTGAGTCGAGTGGATGAATTGATATCCGGCGTAAAAGCATACAGCACTTTTTCATTCTGATTCGGGAACAGTTTGTCCAGCATATTTTTGACTTCATCAACTGTGCTTAGCGTGCGTTTTGTTTCCGGGACAATGCTGCCGTTTCCATCGGGGCTGCACCCATTCCATGCTGTCAGCGTTATCCGATTATTACCGTCAATGTCAATATTGACATACTTGTCCTTCTCTTTATTCACATTGTATCCATATTCGGGAGTCATTGAAGGAGTTGGTGCAAATTGGCGGAATAATGAATCCTTAAACACGCGAATATTATCAGTGGTATAACTTTTCTCAAGTATTTCCACCAGGTCAACGCACACCTCCAAATGTGCAGGATTGCAGTATGTGACAAACACCATCTCAGGATTGACCCACTGGTAATCAGCACCATTTGTACGCTTACCAAATTCTGTCTCAAAGTTTGAAAGTGGTACATTATAAAATGAATGCTGACCGTCAACGGTTATGAAAATGGAACCGTCAGTCTGAACGTAGACAAACTTGTTCAACTCTTTCAATTTAAAGTCCTCAGACAAGCCATATTTGTCCAAAAAAGCCGCAGTGTCAAGCAATTCGGATTGCGTTGAGACAGTCTCAATTGTACTCTCAATTGCGTTTTCTAAAATCTGGGGTTCTTCCATTGAAGTCTGTCTGGCATTCGGCTTGCAGGCCGATGCCAATGCAATTGCAAGCAAGGTGACGGGGAGCAGAAATAGCACTCTCATCCGCACCCAAGGGGAAGACTGGTTTCTGTTCATCATATCTATACGTTTTTTGGTGGAACAATCGGCAAAGTTGCTGGTCACGCAGCAGATGCGGCGCTCAAGTGCGGCACGGATAAGGAACACCTGATACTGGTGGCCGTCATAACCTTCACGCAGGACGGCGGCATCGGCCTCATACTCGTGAATCTGCTTCAGGCTGCGCTTGAGCATCCAGGCGGCGGGGTTGAGCCACTGTACGGAGCACAGCAGAGAGGCAAGCAGCACGTCATGGGAATGATGGCAGTGAATGTGTGCCTGCTCGTGTGCGATTATCTGCTGCCCGTTCTCCTCATAGTCACGGCGGCTCATTATTATGGTGTGGCGCCAGCTTGTCGGCTGGCAGTCCGAGTCCGACAGGACAAGGCGCACTCCGTCAGACAAGGTACGCGGACTTCGGCGGCTTACTGACTCGGCACGCGCTACACCCAGCAGCAGGCGCAGTAGGAAAACCGTGGCACCGGCAAGCCAGATAGCCGTAATGATTCCTCTCCAGTTGATTTGCCTATTGGGAGCGTATTCTGTCTCAGCCACAGGCGCAACGGTCTCAACAGGATTGTCATCCTCTATAGATTCCGGCATAATGTACCCTACAGGAACCGTCAGATATTCCGAAACAGGAGCCGGTATCGCATCGGCCTGCTTTTCGGGCAGTGTCACACGAATCAGCGGCAAAACGGCAGACAATCCTATAATAGTAAGAAGTATGCGGCGGTTGAACCCGTGCAGTGTAGTGCGGCTGAGTGCCAGTTTATAGACCATCAGAAGAAGCGCCAGCGTAATACCCTGAATGACAATGTAATTCATAAGCTATGATTGTTTGTTTGTGAGACATTCTTTAGCAAATGTATTACCGGCCGCTTTTTGCTCCTAATGATTTAGTAAGTATTTTGCAGGTTTCACTGAAAATTAACTTCTGTTATTAGTAGCAGACAGAAATCTTCTTCCAGGCAAGGGGTCAGGGGTTTCCCCGCCGTATGGCAGCCAGCCTCCAATAACACAAGAGAAAGCCACGGTTTCTGACTTCGGTGGTAACCCGTATCAGGCACTGTCCTTTTGCCGCAATAGACGTGTATATATGCAAAAAGCAAAGCCTCAATGTAAAATGAGGTACGTCTTTTCCGGGAAAAACACTATCTTCGTGATGAAAATGTTCCTTTTGAATGAGGATGTCAAGGAGAGTCTCAATCGTTTTGGCGTGGCTGCTGCAAGTGTGGTGGCCATTGACAATGCGGGCGCAGTTTAGTTATGATGTTCCCGCATATAAGCCGATGCTACAGATTGAGGATACGGTGTCGGTTATCATCATTGGCGATGTGATGATGCACTCAAGGCAGATGGAGTGTGATATGGAGAAGTTCCTTGCAGGCATCAGCCCCGCGCTTGAGAAAGCCGACATAGCCATTGCCAATATGGAGTTCGCGCTCGGAGGCAAGCCATACAGCGGTTATCCAGTTTTCTCTGCTCCCGACGGATATGCGTCGTATGTGGCTAGTTGTGGGGTGGATGTGTTCCTTACAGCAAACAACCATATACTTGACCGCTCCGAGAGAGGACTGGAGCGCACACTAGGCATCTACCGCTCAATGAGAGACTCGGTACTATTCACGGGGAGCGCGTCGGACCAGGACGAGAGAGAGGCCACCAGTCCGTTGATTCTGAACAGGAGAGGAATAAGCATAGCGCTGGTGAACTTCACATACGGCACCAACAACGGGCAATTGCGGGAATGGCCGCAGGTAAGCAGGATGGATACCGTACAGGTGAGGCAGGCCATTGACAAGGCAAAATCAGCTGGCGCCGATTTTATACTGGCCCTGCCGCATTGGGGTAAAGAGTATGAGCTCAGGCACTCGAAAAGTCAGGAAGAGTGGGCGGAATGGCTGGCAGTTCAGGGTGTGAGCGCTATTATCGGCTCGCACCCGCACGTTGTGCAGGATACGGCCCACATCAATGGAGTACCGGTAATCTATTCTGTCGGCAACGCAGTCTCGAACATGAGTGCCAGGAATACCAGGTTGGAATTGGCTGTGACAATAAGGTTCGTGCGCAGTCTGATATCCGGACGTACCCGAATGCTTGAGCCTGAGCTACGCTATATGTGGTGTACTCTGCCGGATATGCTTACCGACAGCTTTTGCACTATTTTCATTGATGAGTGGCGCGGCAAACGCTATGTCTGGAAGACTCCGTCGGACTATGACAATATGATTGAGACGTACCACAGGGTACGGTCAAACGGGTCAGAGTACCTGTCCCACTGACCCACCCTACTCAACAGTCACAGAGGCGCTTGAGTCGGTACTGCGGAACTCGGGAGCGTACATGCACTGTGCCGATACAACACCAGAGCTGAATGTACCGGCCTGCTCGGCATACACATCGTACTCAATCAGGTAGCTGCCACGGCTCAGGCGGTCTATGTAGAACACCTGCGACGCATTCTCCGGAACCACATAAGAGCGAAGGTCATCGTGCAGATTGTACGAGAGACCGGCGTGAGTGCTGACAGGCTCGAACGATGCGGCACGCATATCCTTGAGCTGCACATACTCCAGGTTGCGGTCGCAGCTGAGCTCAATGCGGATGCGCAGACGGTCGCCAACGCGCAGGCTCTCGTCACCGGCAACCTCGTGAAGGGTAGTGCCATCGCTCTTCTCATCAACGCGATAGAGTGTACGTTTCAACGATATGCCGTTCTCTGAGTAATGGACCTTGTCCATTTCCTCGGTATATTGGATGGAGAGAGCGCCCCAGCCTATCTCCTTTGAGTCATTGCGAACGCTGACCTTGCCCATAGCCGGATCAGCAGGCTCCTGCCACTTGCGGATGATGTAGCCTGCATCGGCATCATCGCCACCGGCCTGGATGGTCTCGCCACCTATATATATATATGATACGGCCGGTACATCGAGCGACATTCCCTGGGTATCGCCCACGCTAAGCAGGGCGATGACAGCCTGGGCTGTGGATGGCGATGTGGCCCAGTGAGTGGTCTGTCTCTGCTTGAGAAGCCAGCGGGCACACTCGGCGGCCTCGGTCTTGCGGTTCCTTACGGAGAGAAGCGCCTGAATGATGCGGCTCTGGGTCTCTACCGGAGCCTGATGCCACAGGTAACCGCCTGTGTTGTCGCGCCACCAGCGTCCCTGCTCCTCATCGTAAAGCGAGCGCTCAACCAGTGTGGCGACCAGCTCCTCCGCGCGCCTTGAGTTGCCGTTCAGCGACATAAGCTGCGCCAGTGAGGCGCGTGTGTAGAGCGAGAGGTCGTGAGTGGCCTGGGTCTCAGCCAGTCTCAGCAGGAAATTGTATATATCCTCACAACCTTGCGCCACACCTAAGGACTTCAGATGAGCGTGAGTAAGCAGCCACTCCAGATCGTTCTCGCGTACATACCTCATATCCTTGCGGTCATACTTGTCGTAATAATCCCTGGTCTCATAGTCCAGCCAATGCAGGGCCGATGATACGGCACTCCTGAGCTCAGGGTCTGACTCAATGTCAAGGCAACCGGCATCCTGCAGCTGACCGATTCCGGATACTATGGTCCTTGTAACCCAGATGTCAGGCGCGAAGCCTGGGAACCAGGACCAGCCGCCATCGGGCTCCTGCCTCTTGAGCAGCTCCTTGAGCGATTCCTGAAGCCCGGCCTCAATCTTGTCCATTGTGAAAGCCTCTGCCATGCGACGCAGATTCTCCTTCTCGCTCTTTGAGTTGAGCACCCAGGGTGTCTCCTGCAGCAGTGTCTGCCTCAAATCCTGATTCTTCTCAAGTTGTGTCTGCCAGCTGTCGGCGGGGATATCGGCCCACTTCCGGAGCATACGTCCTACCGCGGGTCTTGTGGCAATGATGTGCGATGAGAGCGCGTTGGCAAAGTATCTGTGGAACAGACACTCGTTGCTTGGGTTATCGTACTGCTCCAGATACGGAAGCGCCTGAATGGCGTACCATATGGGGCTGGGAGTATATTCCAAGGTGAGAGTGCGGTCTGTGGCGGTCTCGGAGAGCTGATTGCCGGACAATGCCTTGAGCTCAAAGGAACGTGTCTCATTGCCGTTGTTGAAGAGCGATACAGACTCTGTCACGACGGTGCGCGATGAGAGTACCGGAACAAGTTCCTGCTGTCCGTCGGAATGTTTTGCCGAGGCGGCTGTTATACGGTACTCGAGCATATTGATGTCTTTGGGCACGTTTATGCGGAAGGAGACCTCGGAACTCTGCCCGGCCTGAACGGTGACCTTTTGGACGGCATCGCCATCAATGATGTTGAGAGCCTTAGAGGAGATGGGGTCAAGTATCTCCAGACGAACCGTGGCGGTCATCTCCTGCTCAGTGACATTCATAAGCTTTGAGCTGAATATGAATGTGTCGCCCTGACGCACGAAGCGTGGGGCACGGGGCTGAATCATAAGCTGCTTGCGGGTTGTGACCTGCCTGGTGAAGAAGGCCGACTTCAAATCGGTTGTATGAGCCAGTCCCTGGAAGTTCCAGCGTGTGAGAAGCTGCGGAGTGGTGAAAGAGAAGCTTACCTTGCCGTTTCTGTCGGTACGCATATTCGATATGAAGAACGCTGTTGGATTCATATCCGTGCGCATAATCACATTCTCCATCGCGACATCCTCATCAACCGTCAGGACTTCTGACAGAGTCATCCCTGCGTCATTAGCCTCTACTATATCCAAACCGGCTACCCTACCCTGCAATGCCTCATCTATTGTCGTGATACCAAGTCCCTCGAATTCCTCCATCTCGACAACATTACTGGCACCACGAAGCGTCATTGCGCCTACCCTCGGTAATCCCTTTGAAACTGTAAGCGCGTAAGATGGGTAGTGCGACAACGGCGAGACTACCTTTGCAAAAACCGGCAGTGAGGTTAGCTCATAGCCCTGATACTTGATTTCGGGAGTAAGCGATGTGGACCAGAGCTGGCTCATATTGAACATTGGAGAGGCGGAGAAAAACGCTTTGCTCCAAGGCATGAACTGCCAGTAATTGTCACCGTAGATGTCCATTGCGGAATCGTACATGGCAAGCATCAGTGACGCATCAACGGGCTTTCCCTCAGAATCCCTGACGCATAGTTCCCAGGTCTCGGTCTTGTCCGGCTCCAGCATATCGCGGAAGGTGACAAGCGAGATATCGAGCTCCTTATCGTAGAAAGGCACATCTATATTTACTGACGCGCAGTCTGACAGCTTCTGATAAACAGTACCGAAGCGCACGGTGAACCCGCCCTTCATCTCTTTGGTGACAGGAACGCTGAGTGTAGTGACCTTGCCTTGTGGCAGGATGATGCCTTTATCCACCAGACCGAACCTGTTCTCCACCACATAATAAATGACAGCCTCGGGGAACGCGCTTCCAACCAGAATCTGAGCCGTCTGGCCTACCTTATAGCTGTCGTTGAGCGGCGTGGCCAGAAGCAGGTCGTTGTCGGGCATACACTGCTCCTTCTGAATGACAGATGTGATGAGAAGGGTATCGGCTGATCCCGTGACGCCGTCAATATCAGCTCTGACGCGATAGGTTCCTGTGGGCAGTGCCTCGGGAAGAACAAGCTTGTACGCGTTGCCTGCCGGCACATCGATGGTCTGACTGTATGCCTCACCGCACACGGTCCATTCCTCCTTGCCGGACTTGTCAAAGTCATATACAGGGAACCGCTCTCTCAGCTCAGGGGCTACGTGAATGCTCTCAAAAAAACTGCCCATGGATGCGAATGAGTTCAGAATGCCCAGCTTGGGACTCTCTGGAGGAACAAGGCGCTCAAAAGTGACATTGACTTTGCCTGCGATATAATTCTGCGCCCCGTTCCAGACGTGCAGCCGCAGCTCCGGAGCGGATGTGAACACTGAGGCGCCGGTGAGACGGACGTATTGCACGTCACGACCGGTATGGATATATGTCATTGCGCCGTGCGTCTCGCCATTCAGGTCTGTAACCTGAGCCTCAACGCTGAAGTTCAGCGACTCCGGCTCATAGCCCAGGGCCTTGCCTGCATCGGCCAGGAACTTTATTGAGAAAGTACCGTCGGACGCCGTGAGTGTCTCTCCGGATGCTATCTGATTGATGTCGTGGTTCCACATAAGCCGGTGAAAAGCCTCATAGCTGACCTTGTAGCTGACCTTCGCGCCTCCTACGGGTACTCCGGTATAGGTGGTTGCGGTACCTCTCACCACAGCGGTATCGCCCGTGACAAGATTCCCGGCAATGCCCTCCATCTCAATCTGGAAAGTGGGCTGGCGGAACTCCTCTACGTTAATCGGCCGCGATGAGCCGTACGCGTTCTCATCCTCAACCTGGGCATTTATGGTAAACCTGCCAGGAAGCAGATTGCGCGGTATTGTGAGACTTCCGGCGGCTGTTCCGAATTTGTCTGTGGCAAGACGCAGCGTATCCATCACCTGCCAGTTGGCATCGTGGAGCTCAAAGAGTATGTCACAGTTATTCACAGTATGCCCCAAAGAGTATCCGTCTGTCTGATATACGATGCAGTTGAACTGAACGGTCTCGCCCGGACGATAGGTATATCTGTCGGTATAGATACGCGGCATTACAAACTCCGGTCTGTCCTGACGTACGTTCCGGTAAAACGACACTGTGGCACGATCCTCACCCTTTTCAAGCTGAAGCGCCCAGTTCATACTGGCAAATGATACGTGCGGTATCTTTGGGTCAACGAGTCCGTCGGCGCCTGTAACGCCCTCTGTTATCAGCGTCTCCTTACGGTTCACTCCATATCCCTCAATCTGGAACAGACGGTATGAGCAGTCTCTCACAGGCTTGCCGGTCAGACGGTCCACGACATAGCCCGGCAACTCTGCCGAGCGGTCAATACCCAACTTGGCATATACGAAAGAGCATACGTCAGTCTGCATGAACGACACCATATCCTCATTGCCGAAATCAGGGGTTGACGATGCCAGAATATAATGATTACCCGGTGTAAGCTCTGGCAACGCTATCAGGGTGTTCCGCGAGGTAAAGCCCGATGGATTGTCCAGCTCCACACTCCAGGATGCCTCGGCAGGCTGGCCAAGCAGTCTTGTCACGACGTCACGGCCATAGATGTCCGTAATAGGATTGCCTCGCACTGCCTTGAGCCATATTCTGGATGTATTGCGATGAATTACATTTATGAAAACAGGATTGGATGCGGAGAGTTCGGACGTGCCGGAAAGCGAGATGTGCGGAGCGCTCTTGTCCAATATCCAATTATGGCAACGCGTGGCTCCGTAAGAGTCTGGCCAGGCCTGCTCCGCCTTGCGGCACAGCTCAACGACAGCGGCTACACCGGCCTCTGACTCATCAAGCCCAATCTGTTCCGCATACGATGCTATGAACCTGGCTGAGATCTCAGACAATGGCAGGTAATACAGGCCACGCTCAAGTAAGGAATTGTTCAGAAGCGTTTGGTCCACCCACCTCTGCGACCTGAGAAGGGTAAGGAACTCATACTCGATACCTGCGTATATGTCTGTGTTTTGGTCCGGGCGTTGATGCGCCGTGATACGGGACATGACACGGAGGTTCCAGTCAAGCAGTCCCTGCGCCTCAAGCTCAGGAGCCATCGCAAGAAATGACTCAAGTGAGTAGAGGCGGCTGTCCTTATATATCTCCGCCTGCACGTCACTGACTGATATTGTGTTATTATTCCAGATGGCATTCCAAAGGAGGGCATCAAAAAGAGACGGCATAAGCCACTCACCTGTCTTGTTGCCAGGCTCAATCAGTCCGGCGAAATCATTCACATCCGCATTTCTGCTTGCATCGGTGTTAAGCGTGATTGATTTAAGCAGGCAAGCCTGAATGGTATCCTGAAAGACCTGGTCATCCCAAAGGGTTATATCATCGGGAATCTCCTCAAGATGCTCGCGACGGCCTGCGGAGTAGCGGTTGCGCATATAGTAATCCCTGTAGCAGTTGCCCAGGAGAGCCCACCCCAACGGGAGGTACTCATCTTTCAGCTCTGGAATAAGTGAATGCATTCCGGCAAAGGCCTCATTCACATAATCCTCGCGATACTCCGCACCTATGGTTATTAGAAAGACACGGCTCTTTAGCATCTGGTAGCAGTCTCCCTTGCGCTCAGCTTTTGCCAGAATTGACTCCACCTTATTATATGCGCTCTCAGGAAGGTCTTCCTGAATAAATCGCTCAACTGACTTCCAGTCCCTGCGGTAGTTCGCCGCCTCAGATGGTAACACACAAGCTATCATAACTATCAGGATAGAAAAACATTTGAATAATTGTCTCATACTACCATCGCTGTTTTAGTTAAACATCTACGGCAAAGATAGCGCCCCCTCGGCGCTTTTCAAAAGAAAAAGCGTTGTAAAAACGTTGCAATTACGTCACAAGAGCATTGCAAACGTGTTTTTACACTATGAAAATGTCAGCGGACCGCCTCCAGCAACTCTTCCACAGCCAGCAGTGTCTGCTCACCGCTCACCATATCCTTAAGAGTAACCTTTCCGGCGGCAAGCTCATCTGCTCCGACTATGGCCACGAACCTGACGCCTATCGCATTGGCGTATGCCATCTGCTTCTTCATCTTGGCGGCATCGGGATAAAGCTCCGCACTGATGCCGGCCTCTCTCAGACTGCTCAAGACATTCATACAAAAGTCAGTCTCGGCATCACCCATATTCAGGAAGAGGACTTTTGTTCCGGATACAGTAGCCTCAGGATAAAGATTCAGCTGATTCAAGACATCGTATATGCGGTCTGCACCGAAAGAAATGCCCACACCGCTGATGCCAGGCATTCCGAAGATGCCGGTGAGATTATCGTAACGGCCACCGCCGCTTATGCTGCCAATCTCCACATCAAGGGCTTTTACCTCAAAAATGGCTCCTGTATAATAGTTCAGACCACGCGCAAGAGTCAAGTCAAGCTCAAGGGTATTCCTCAGAGTGGTCTTAGCTACTTTGTCCAAAATGATACGGCACTCCTCCACGCCCTTCAAACCGGTCTCGCTCTCTGCAAGGACACTTTCTATGACGGCGAGTTTCTCCTGATTCGTTCCCTGAAGCTTGATTATAGGCTGCAGTTTGTCAACAGCATCCTGTGGAAGACCTTTCTCAAGAAGCTCGGCATTCACGTTATCAAGACCTATCTTATCCAGTTTGTCTATGGCAACCGTTATGTCGGTCATCTTATCCGCCTGACCGACAGACTCCGCCAGACCGGCAAGAATCTTTCTGTTGTTCATCTTGATGGCGACCCTCACGCCGAAACGGCTGAAAACAGTGTCAATCATCTGAATAAGCTCAATCTCGTAGAGAAGCGAGTCACTGCCTACCACATCGGCGTCGCACTGATAGAACTCACGGTACCGGCCCTTCTGCGGACGGTCGGCACGCCATACCGGCTGAATCTGGAAACGCTTGAACGGGAACTGCAACTCCTCACGATGCATCACCACAAAACGGGCGAAAGGCACGGTAAGGTCATAGCGCAACCCCTTCTCGCAGAACCTCGACGCCAACTTCAGATGATTGCGGCTAAGGAGCTCCTCATCAGTGATGCCCTGGAAATAGTCTCCTGAGTTCTGAATCTTGAAAAGCAGTTTGTCGCCCTCCTCACCGTATTTTCCCATAAGTGTGGAGAGATTCTCCATTGACGGGGTCTCTATCTGACGGTAGCCGTACAGACGGAACACCTGGCGTATTGTGTCAAATATATAATTGCGACGTGACATCTCCAATGGTGAGAAGTCGCGCGTACCCTTTGGTATGGATGGTTTCATATCAGTCTCTTCTTCCCATAAAAATCATTACGTAATAAAGCAGTGTGCCAAGTGATGAGAGCGCAGCAACCACGTATGTGTATGCGGCAGCCCTGAGTGCCTCCTCCGCAGGTTCTGTAGTATTGGCGGTAGCCACACCCGCGTGAGTCATCCAGCTGATGGCACGACGGCTGGCGTCAATCTCCACAGGCAGTGTGACAAAACTGAAAAGAGTTGTCAGAGCGAACAGTATGATACCCGCCAGCATAATGCCCGGGAAATAATTAATAAGCAACATTCCTGCCAGCAGTACCCAGGTGACCCAGTTGGATGCGAACTGAACCACAGGTACCAGTGAGGACCTGAGCTGCAACGGCCCGTACGCCACGGCATGCTGGACGGCGTGACCGCACTCGTGCGCGGCGACGGCGGCTGCGGTTATGTTTCGTCCGTTATAGACATCGGTGCTTAGATTGACTGTTTTTTTCACTGGATCATAATGATCTGTCAGCTGTCCCTCAATGCAGGTTACGCGCACATCGTTGATGCCGTTCTCACGAAGCATACGCATTGCCACATCACACCCGCGCTCTCCACCGGCGGTGGGAATGCCGGAGAACTGTTTGAACTTACGCTGAAGGTTAAGCTGGACGATATAGCTGGCTATGGCTATACCTATGAACAATATCCAATACATTACTTGCCTCTTACTATTGTCTGGTTACGGTCGGGACCTACTGAAATGATAGATACAGGAGTCTCAAGATACTCCTCCAGGAATGTGATGTAGTTATTGAACTCCTCAGGGAACTCATCCTCGTGCCTCATCTTGCAAAGCTCTGTCTGCCAGCCGGGAAGCTCCTCGTAAACCGGTTTCGTGCCCTCACAGTCGAACGGGAACTCATCGGTCTGGGTACCGTCCGGCAGTATGTATGCCACACAAGCCTTTATTGTCTTGAAAGTATCAAGGACGTCGCTCTTCATAAGGATGATGTCTGTAACGCCGTTCAGGCGCACGGCATATCTCAAGGCCACAAGATCTACCCAGCCGCAACGACGGCGACGGCCGGTAACGGCCCCGAACTCAAAGCCACGGTCTGACATTGCCTGACCATCGGCATCGAAAAGCTCAGTAGGGAATGGTCCGCTGCCTACACGGGTGCAATACGCCTTCATTATACCGAACACACGGCCAATATTGCCAGGAGCCACGCCAAGTCCGGTGCAGGCACCCGCACATACGGTATTTGATGATGTGACGAAAGGATATGAGCCGAAATCAATGTCCAGCATTGTACCCTGGGCACCCTCGCAAAGCACGCTCTTGCCCTCGCGGAGCGTATTGTGAACGAAATGCTCGCTGTCGATGAACTTGAACTGACGCATATACTCAATGCCGTCGCGCCAGGCCGGCTCGGTCTGTGAGAGGTCGTACTCAAAGCCAAGCGACGCGAGAGTACGCTCGTGCGATGCCTTGACAGCGTTGTACTTCTGCTCGAAGTCCGGAGTGAGCAGGTCACCTACGCGAAGACCTGTGCGCGCTACCTTGTCGGTATATGTAGGACCGATGCCACGGCCGGTAGTACCTACCTTGCCAGAGCCCTTGGATGCCTCCAGAGCGCTGTCCATAAGCCTGTGCGTAGGAAGTATCAGATGGGCCTTCTTGGATATGAGCAGTCTGTCCTTCAGATTGACTCCGGCATTCTCAAGCGCGGTTGCCTCGGCCTTGAACAAAGCTGCGTCAAGAACCATTCCATTACCGATGATATTAACCTTGTCACCCTGGAACACACCCGACGGAATTGACTTCAGCACGAACTTCTTGCCGTCAAACTCAAGTGTATGACCTGCGTTGGGACCACCCTGAAAACGCGCTACAACATCATATCCCGGTGTCAGGACATCCACTACCTTTCCTTTTCCCTCATCTCCCCACTGGAGACCGAGCAGAACATCAACTTTACTCTGTGTCATATCTTATTTTTTGTCTCTTTTTTCTTGTTTTTGCGTTTAATGGCACTATTGCATCTGGCACAAGTACCATATACATACAGCGTATAGCTCTCCGCGGAGAACCTGCCTGTCTTGATCTCGGAGAGAGCACGCATAAGTTTGTCATTGTGCAGTTCCCTGATTGACCCGCATTTGTTGCAGATAAGATGGAAATGTGAGCTGCCGGTGACTACCGCTTTCTCGTACTCAGCCTTCTCAGCCAGCCGGTGACGCACAATCAGCCCGGCATCGACAAGCATATTGACAGTATTATAGACCGTAGCCCTGCTTACCACAAAATGGCACTCATCCACCATCTTCTGATGCAGCTCCTCAAGAGAGAAATGCCCGTCGGCAGAATATATTGCCTCCAGAATGGCGAAACGCTCCGGTGTCTTGCGCAGTTTGTGCTGACGCAGATATTCCTGGAACTTGCCAACCGCCAACTTGCCGTAATCAGTCGTCTCCATACTTCTCCGTGAAAACATTCAGGGCCGCGAGCGCGCCTTGCCTTGGAAGCAGGGCATCACCTTTTAAAGCCGCATCGGCCTGATCTCTAAGTTCTCTCTTATAACTCTCAGCCATCTCACGTCCCTCACGCATCATGTTGGCGATGGTAAGGAAGCCGCAGTACTGCGCCATATCATCTGAGCCGGCCAGCCATCGGAAGGCCGTCTGCGAGGCATCTGGCATATAGGGGAACAAGTACTTGCAACACACCTCAGCCAAATCTGGATACTCAATGCTCTCCAGCCAGAAATCAGCCAGGCTTGAAGTGAGAGAGGCGTATGGCTGCAGCATTGCCGCCAGCATCTTGCACTCACGGCACTCCTGTCTCCACAAGCCCTGTGCGAGATCGTGCTCTCTCTCATATTCAGAGGCTATGGAACGAAGCTCGGGCAAAGAGACACCATAGCTCAGCTTATACACAATTCCGTGACGACGCATATCCTCTACCGACACGCCGTTCATATACAGTGTGAGCCTCTGCCTTATCTCAATTATCCTATCCTCAACTGCTCTCTTATCCATCACACGAGACTGACTGAAACCCCGTCCGCCTTCGGAACCTTACTCAGGAATGCATACTGCGATACTTATGCGGGGCTATTCCCTTATACTTGAAGAACGCCGCATAAAAGGACTGACGGTTCGAGAAACCGACCGCGGTTCCTATCTCCTCCATCGTCATCTCCTTGAACCGCTTGTCAGTGAGCATATGCTGGGCATCCCTGATTCTGAACTCATTTACAAGGCAGGAATAATTCTGACCGAATCTGGAATTGATCACAGCGGAGAGATAACGGGGGTTGGTATCCAGCTCCTTCGCAAGCTTTTGCGCGGAATACTCCGGATCACGATACTTCTTTCCTGCCACCACGATTGCCAGAATCTTGTCATACAACTCATCTGCCAGCTCCGGCTTAATCAACTTCCTGTACGCCGCGTCTTTCTGCGACGAGTCCTTGATTTTGTAAGGCTTTGAATCTTTAGCTTCCATATTCACTATCTGTAAGTTTTATGCTTCTGCAAAATAATGCATTTTCAGATGATTTTGCAAAAAAATATGTACAAAAAATCTAAAAACAGGACAAGCCGCTCCGTTGTTGAAAACGTGTTGATATATAGTTTCCCCGAAAGCCGCCCGAAAGGGCTCTTTTTGCTACTTTTGCCTGTGATGACAACCACTCCGACGCTGATATGATAGACCAGATGACAATAGAGAAAGTGCTTGACGCCGCCAACATAGTTGACGTGGTGTCACAGTTCGTCACATTGCGCAAGCGTGGTGTCAACTATGTGGGTCTGTGTCCTTTCCACAACGAGAAGACTCCATCGTTCTACGTCTCACCGTCTAAGGGAATATGCAAGTGCTTCAGTTGCGGCAAGGGAGGAAATGTCATTCATTTCATCAAGGAGCACGAGCAGCTGACTTATCAGAAAGCCGTTGAATGGCTGGCAGACAAATACAATATTCCATACACCAGACGTGAGCTTACCCCTGAGGAGAAGCTGCGGCAGGATGAGCGCGAGTCTCTGTTTATAGTGAACGAGTTTGCACGCGGATGGTTTCAGGATATGCTCAGGAATACAGAGGCGGGGAGAGCCATCGGTATGGCATATTTCCGCAAGCGTGGATTCCGCGATGACATCATTGAGAAATTCCAGTTAGGCTACTCGCCGGACAAGGGCGATGCACTGGCAAGCGCCGCTTTGGCAAAGGGTTACCGCAAGGAGTACCTGATAGCGACCGGCCTGTGCTACGAACGCGATGACCACTCCCTGAGAGACCGTTTCAGAGGGAGAGTGATCTTTCCTGTCAACTCCGTATCGGGCAAGATAGTGGCGTTCGGGGGAAGAGTGATGGAAAGCAATGCGAAAGTAGCCAAATACGTAAACTCGCCTGAGTCCTCCATCTACAAAAAGAGCAACGAATTGTATGGATTATTCCAGGCAAGGCAGGCAATTGTGAAAAAAGACCGTTGCTTCCTGGTGGAGGGCTATGCCGATGTCATCTCCATGCACCAGGCCGGCGTGGAGAATGTGGTCGCATCAAGCGGTACATCACTCACATCAGGACAGATAAGGCTGATACACCGGTTCACAGACAACATCACTGTCCTGTACGATGGTGATATGGCGGGTATAAAGGCTTCCATCCGAGGCATTGACATGCTGCTTGAGGAGGGTATGAATGTAAAGGTTCTTCTGCTCCCAGACGGAGAGGATCCGGACAGTTTCGCACGCGGGAGAAGCGCTACCGAGTTCCAACAGTACATAGACAGTCATCAAGTTGATTTCATCCGTTTCAAGGTAAGGTTGCTTATGGAGGAGGCTGCAGGTGACCCAATCCGCAGGGCTAATCTCATAAAGGAGATCAACACAAGCATATCAGTCATTCCTGATCAGGTAGTGCGCTCTGTATATATCCGCGAGTGCAGTCAGATACTGCAGACCGACGAGAGAATGCTGATATCGGAGATAAACAATCTGCGGAGGCAGGGCACGACTACCGTAAGGCAATATACGGTCAATGACAGCCAGGCGGCGCAGACAATGGAGTCTGAGCGACAAATCCAGCCAGAGCAGGCCGGTTCTCAGGAGGAGGCGGTCCAGGCTGAGGTCACAGACCCCACTGAGGAGTTACGAAAGCAAGTAAGGGCTTTGCTCCGCTCAGACAAGGCAGGGATAGCGGACAAGGAGAAAATGCTTGCCAGGCTGCTGGTAAGATACGGAGAGAGAGTCTGTTGCTACACCTCATATCAGGACAACGACGAGTATCCTATGAGAGTAGGCGAATACATTATGGGGACTATGCAGAACGACGGGCTGTCTTTCTGCCATCCAGTCTATCATAGGATGGCGGCTCTATATATGGAGCATTATCGCGATGAGGGTTTCGTAAGCGAGAGATTCTTCCTCTCGAACCCGGACAGCGTGATAAGCCTTACAGCCGCAAGCCTCATAGAGGACCGTTACCAGCTGAGCAGCATATACAAGGAGACACGTGGTCTCAGTGATGAGGAGAATCTTTTCGGAATAACCTGTCACATCATTACGGACTACCAGCTGGCCGTGGTCAATTACGAGATAAAAAGCGTGGAGAGCAAGATGCAGATGCCTGATGTCACCGACTTTATGGAATTGCAAAAAGAGTACCAGACCCTTCTCTCAGCGAGAAACAGTCTGGCACGCAAGCTTGGTGACAGGATTACCACCTGATTACCTTACGGTTCAGAACTTCAGGTTTATCTCCTGATTCCTGAGAATGATAACACCCTTGTATGGCGTATCCTTCTTGAGAGTACGCATAACATCGTATGCCTCCTCGTAATGAAGGAAATCACCTACGGTACACAGCCATCTGGGCGACTTGAACACGGTATATACAGGAAGCTCAGGATAGTTTATCTTAATATACGTCTCAGCCTCGTGAGCCCTGGAACGGGCCTCGCGGGTATTATTTCCCGCGAAAACCTGTATCCTATAACCAATTGCCTTTATCTGCCCTTCCTCAGTACCCTCAACACGATGTCCTATCAGGCTGTCAAGACGTGCGTCACACTCAATGTGAATACAACCCTGACCTGGAACATCCTCCTCCAGTTGCTCGACAAAGGTTTGCTTTTGCGCCGCAACCGATAATGCAGAGAGAAGGAACAGCAGAAAAAGACCTGACTTTCCCATCATCATTTCCAGGCATCGATGATACCCTTGAAGTCAGCAGCCTTGAGAGAGGCGCCGCCTATCAGGCCACCGTCAACATCAGGATTGGCAAACAGTTCCTTGGCATTTGAAGGCTTGCAACTGCCGCCATAGAGGATTGAGCAATCATCTGCGACAGCCTTGCCATACTTACCCTCAATCTTTGAGCGGATGAAGGCGTGCATCTCCTCAGCCTGCTCAGATGTTGCTGTCAGGCCTGTACCAATAGCCCAAACCGGCTCGTAAGCGATTACAATCTTACCGAAGTCCTCTGCAGAGAGATTGAACAGAGCGCCCTCAAGCTGGCTCTCCACAACCTTGTTCTGAATGCCTGCCACACGCTCGTCCTTAACCTCACCAACACAGAAAATAGGTGTCAGACCATTGGCGAGAGCCAGAAGAACCTTCTCCTTGAGAATCTCGTTTGTCTCGTGATAGTATGCGCGACGCTCTGAATGGCCAAGAATGCAATACTTGGCTCCAGTTGATGCCACCATAGAGGCTGATACCTCACCGGTATATGCGCCTGACTCCTTGTCCGCGCAGTTCTCGGCACCGATACCTATCAATGCAGGGTTAACCAGCGGAGTAACTGATGCCAGATGAATAAACGGAGTGCAAACCACCACATCACAAGCTGGTTTGTCTGCCTCAAGAGCAGCGTTAATCTCCTTTACCAACTCAATTCCCTCCTGGAGACTCTTGTTCATCTTCCAGTTTCCTGCAACAATTTTCTTTCTCATTTCAGTAAATATTTAGTTTGTTATCTGTGTTTATCAAACCTCTTCTTCCTGCACAGCCAGTCAATCAGCAGAACCAGCAGATAAGGAAGGATAAAGTAGAATGCTATAAAAGTATTCCTTACGTATCTGACCGAAAGCAGCGGATGAGCTTTTCCCAATTGCTCCATACGCACGGACTGATGCGAGTCAAGCGGTATATTCCAGTCGCTCCACTTTGCGGCTATCACACCATCTCTCAAGACTACAACTCCCGGATTTGACCTTATCATAGTCTTCAGCAGGATGTCATCAGCCTGCAGAAAATCGTATTCGCCGTATGTGACATCCTTCCAATGCTCTATCTCATCAATTCCCGATGCGGTCACGCCATACATTGGATAACCGGCATCCTTGCAATAGTAGTACATATCATTGATAAGGTCAATGTTCTCCTGCGAAGCCTCCTCAAGGAAAGGTGATACCAACAGGAATGTGAATCCCGGCGAATTCAATATAACCTCCGTCTGGTCATCGAACGCGTCATCCATCATAAAGAAATCCCCGAACCGGTCATCGCCCTTACTCACCGCCTCCCTGATATTGGTGCCTACCTTATACGGACGATAGTCAAAGACCGGAAGATTCCTTATGTTGGAAAACATAAAATGACCTATTAGTAGCACTGTAACCAATGTTACAAGCCAGGAGCGGCGTTCTCTTATAAGCGGCCGTATCCTGTCTTCGGACACTAATATGTGGATTGACAGCACAAGCAGGAACAGGTTCTTACAAAAAGTCTGCCAGTTGGTAAGGACAAGCGCGTCGCCAAAACAGCCGCAGTCCGACACAGGGTTCTTCAAAGCCAGATAAAGTGTAAGGGCCGTGAATGCGGAGACAATGGCCAAAAGACATACAGAGGTTCCATGTCTGTAGATTCCGAATAGCAGATATACACCTAAAAGGAACTCAAAACCGGCAAGCACACAGGCTGCAATCAGGACATCGGACGATGTAAGGCCGCCTATGCCGAATGCCGACATATAATCCTGTATCTTTATCTGTGTTCCTACCGGATCGACAGCCTTTACGAATCCGGAGAAGATGAGACAGGCGGCCACAAGCAAACGACTGATATTCACAGCCGCCGAAAAGAAATTGAGACCACCTTTTCTTGCCATAAATCAGTCTCCGAACTTTATTTTAATAAGGCCGAACACGGCATAATTGACCATATCCATATAGTTGGCATCCACTCCCTCAGACACTTTAGTCTTGCCGTTGTTGTCCTCAATCTCCTTTGTCCGGTTGAGTTTCATCAGGATCAGATCGGTATAAGAGCTCTTGCGCATTCCGCGCCAGGCCTCGTCATAATCGTGATTCTTTATGCGCATAAGCTCCAGTATCTTCTGCGACAGACGGTCATACTCATTGATTGCCGTCTGGTTTGACATATCAACACTATCCGCATAGCCGTGCTCCAGCTGTATCAGGGCCATAATGCCGTAGTTGACTATTCCTATCAGTTCTGAGCGGACGTCCTCACCTACCAGATTGACTCCCTTGGTCTCTATGCTGCGTATGCGCCGTGCCTTGATATAAATCTGGTCTGTCATTGACTCCGGACGCAGAATCCTCCACGCTGCGCCATAATCCTCCAGTTTTCTCACATAGAGCGCACGGCACATCTCCATTATCTGGGCGAACTGTTTCTCTGTATCCGGCTTTTCAGCCACTTTCTGACACATCTCACACATACCTTTGTACTTTTAACCTGCAAAGATAATAAACGAAAACGATAAACCGGACATTTTATTCCAGCTAAACTACGATATTGATGACCAATCGTAGGGAGACTTCTTCAGTTTAGCCAACTGACGCGCCAGCAGCCTGTTGTCCGGCGATGTCAGGGTAGAGTCTTTTTCCACGATGGAACGGGCAATATCACGTACTTTTCCAATCAGCTCACCATCGCGGGCCAGATTTGCAAGCCGCAGGTCAAAAGCGATGCCGCTCTGCTGTGTCCCTTCCAGATCACCAGGGCCGCGAAGCTTCAGATCCGCCTCCGCTATCTCAAACCCGTCGCAGGTCTCCACCATAATATCTATGCGCCGGCGTGTATCCTCCGACAATTTGAACCCGGTAACCAGAATACAGAACGACTGATCCGCGCCGCGACCCACACGTCCCCGGAGCTGATGCAGCTGGGACAATCCGAACCTCTCGGCATTCTCTATCACCATCACGCTTGCATTCGGCACGTCCACGCCCACCTCAATCACAGTGGTAGCCACCATAATGCGTGTCTCGCCGCCTTTGAAACGCATCATCTCCGCATCCTTCTCCGCAGGTTTCATACGTCCGTGAACCTTGCTCACGCCATATTGAGGAAAACGCCCGCATATAATGGAGTAACCCTCTTCCAGATTCTTGAGGTCCATTTTCTCACTCTCCTCTATGATAGGATATACAATGTATGCCTGACGGCCGGCCCGCAACTGTGACTCCACGAAAGCGTAAAGGTCTGAATGGCGCGTATCATAGTAATGCTCAGTGCGTATGGGCTTACGGCCCGGAGGAAGCTCATCTATGATTGAGACATCAAGGTCACCGTATAGTGTCATTGCCAATGTACGCGGTATGGGAGTAGCGGTCATTACCAGTACGTGTGGCGGATTGTCGTTCTTTCCCCACAGCCGCGCACGCTGCGCCACACCGAATCGATGCTGCTCGTCAATGACCACAAAGCCCAGCTTGTTGAATGTCACATTATCCTCCAGCACGGCGTGAGTACTGATAAGTATCCTGACATCACCGTCAGCCAGTCCCTCAAGTATGGACTTACGACGCTTCCCTTTTATGCTTCCGGTCAGCAGCTCAACCCTTATGCCCATTTCATCGAGGTAATGGCAGATATTTGCATAATGCTGCTCAGACAGTATCTCGGTAGGAGCCATCATACACGCCTGATATCCGTTGTCAAGAGCCAGGAGCATACCCATCAGAGCCACCATTGTCTTGCCACTGCCCACATCACCCTGAAGCAGGCGGTTCATCTGGCGGCCGGAGCATACATCCGCACGAATCTCACGCACAACTCTTTTCTGTGCCTCAGTCAGGCTGAATGGCAGATGCTCTTTATAAAAGGTATTGAGGCAATCGCCTACCCGGCTGAATACAAAACCACGAAAGCGCTTCTGACGGTCGCAGGTATAGCGGGCTATGTTCAACTGAACGTAAAACAGTTCCTCAAACTTAAGGCGATACTGCGCACGCCGCATTTCATCGGCATTTTTCGGAAAATGAATTCCCCTTATGGCATCGTCCAGAGACATCAGGCGCTCTTGTGCTATCAGCCAGTCCGGCAGTGTCTCGGGCAAAGGCCAGGAGATCAGGGAAAAGAGATTCTGAATAAGTTTCTGCAGGGCGCGGCTGTTCAGCCCGGCACGTTTCATCTTATCAGTGGTATTGTAATACGGCACCATCCCCATCCCCGAGATGTCAAGTCTGTCCGGTGGGTCAAGGTCAGGATGTGCCAGATTGATGCGTCCGCCAAAAACCGTCGGCTTGCCGAATGCCACATACTCAGTGTTGGGACGATACTTGTCAAGGATGAACTTGAGTCCTTGAAACCAGACAAGGTCAACAATACCTGTTCCGTCGGTGAAATGGGCGACCAGACGCTTTCTCGCGCCCTCACCCACAGTCTCAAAACTGAGGATATGGCCTTGCAGCTGGACATACGGCATATTGCCGTCCAGCTCTTTTATCTTGAACAGACGGCTTCTGTCAATATATTTATATGGGAAATAATACAGCAGGTCCTCAAGCGTGCGTACCTGAAGCTCCTTCTCCAGAAGTGCCGCCCTGGCAGGGCCCACACCTGTCAGATACTTTACATCACGCTGCGCAAGGTCCTGCATGGGCAGTCTTGTCAGTTCGCGTTGAACTGCATATCCCCGCAGACAGACTCACGCACCTCTTTTCCGCAAAGAAGCTCAATTATCTCAGAAGAGAATGCAAATGAGGCGGCAGGACCAATGGCAGTGATTATGTTTCCATCGCGCTCTACGAATCTGCCGGTGAAATCAATGTTCCTCAGCCCCTCACCACAGCCGGGATATACCGTCGCCTTGCGTCCGTCCAGAATTCCGAGTTTTCCCAGCACAGACGGAGCGGCACAGATGGCGGCTACAGGCTTGCCGGCTGCCGCGAACTCCTTAAGTAACTTGCAGAGCTCCTTGTGCCTTATCATAGCCGGCGCGCCCGGACCACCTGGCAGTATCAGAATCTCAGCATCAGAGAAATCCGTATTACAGAAGAGGTCATCGGCCTGGACAGGTATGTCACGCGAGCCCTTCACCAGAAAATCGTCGCCAAGGGCAATGGTTGTAACCTCAAGACCTGCGCGCCTGAGCATATCAACCGGAACAATAGCCTCTATCGGCTCAAAGCCGTCAATCAGAAAAACATATACCATATAATACTTGACTTATTTATTTAAGCTGGAAATAATAGGTGATGGTTCCCGTCTGGTTGTCGGGACCATCTGTAGAATTGAAGCGCGTACGGCGCGCGGCATCCTCGGCGGCAGCCCTTAGCTGGGCGTTCATAGTATTTGTACGCTTGTGTATGCTGGTGGCTATGACCTCGCCTGAGGGATTGACAGTAATTGTCACCACAACACGGCCCTCCTCCTGAACCGTATATGACGGACGCTGTAGGCCGTTGTCATCAACACTGCGTCCGCCAAGGTCATAGTTGCCAAAAGCGCTTGTCCCGCTACTCTTGCCCTGAGTGGCGTTTCCATCGGGAGTTCCGGCCACACCCTCGGCCTTCTGAGTATTATCCTCTGGAGTAGAGGTTGTGGCGCCACTCTGACCGAAAAGATTCTGCATCAGCTTGTTTGCCTCGTCGGCCACACGCTGTTCCTCCCGGGCACGAAGTTCCTCCTCAGTAGGCTGCGGAGCCTCCTGCGGCTTGTCCACTTTCTCCTGGCCGCTCTCAATAGCCACTGTCTCCTCAAGGTTCTGGGTTACAAGCGACGGAGCCTGAACATCTGCGGCAGGCACTGGCGTGACAGGAGCGCTGTATGTCTCAACCTCGGTAAGGTCATAATCGGTATCCAGATTGCCCATATCGCCAATCATCACCGGCACACCGCTCTCCTCCTGCTGTTCCGGCCGGTTCAGCCTGATGAGCCACAATGTAAGCACTACCAGTACATGCAGCACTACTACAAGCGTCACAGACAACCAGTCTATCCTATCCTCTCTAACAGGTCTCATTTTCTATCCGGGCGTCTTGTAGCCAGAACCACCTTGAACTGGTTCTCATTGGCTATGTTTAGCACCTTTACTATCTCGCTGTATGGAACCGTCTCATCGGCATACAGCGCCACATACATCTCAGGCTCCCTCTGTGCATAGTCCTGAAGGTACGGAGTAAGTTCCTCGAACAGTACCGGCATCTCATCATCATTGCCGAATGCTGTGTAGTAATTCAAATCCCTGTCTATGATGACCCGTGCCAACGGTTTGGCAGATGTCTGCTGCGAGCTCTGCGGCAACAGCACCTTGATGGCGTTGGGGCTCACCATAGTAGATGTTATCATAAAGAATATCAGCAGCAGGAAAATGATGTCCGTCATTGACGACATACTGAACTGCGGTGATATCTTGTTCTTTCGCTTCAGCATAGTTATTCTCCTGTTTTCTCTACAAAATCAAGAATGAAAGACTCCAT
The DNA here is from genome assembly GCA_937898885.1 of uncultured Bacteroidales bacterium. GTDB lineage: Bacteria > Bacteroidota > Bacteroidia > Bacteroidales > Bacteroidaceae > Colenecus. The sequence goes on from CALDKD010000021.1 coordinate 23,399, forward strand.
CTGATTGGTGATTCCGTCAACCCTGCTCACAAGATAGTTGTATGCGAAAAGCGCGATGATTCCTACAATCAGACCACCTACAGTTGTTATCATTGCCTCGTAGATACCACCGGACAGGAGCGATACATCGATGTTGTTTCCGGCATTTGACATTTCCCAGAATGCCCTTACCATACCTATTACTGTTCCAAGGAAACCAATCATAGGAGCGGCGCTGGCTATGGTGGATATACCTGAAAGCCCCTTCTCCAGTCTGGCAATCTCAATGTTCGCGGCATTCTCCATTCCAGCCTGGATATCGGCCTTGGAACGGCCCGCCAGCGATACGCCCTTCTCTACGATACGGCTGCAGGGAGAGTCCAGCGCCTGACAGAAATTTACTGCAGACTTTATCTCGCCGTTCTTGACGTAGTCACAGATGCGGTCCATAAAATGCACATCCTTATTCACGGCTTTCTTGAACTTTCCAAGACGCTCAAAGAATATATAGAGACAAAGGATGGAGAGCGCGGCAAGCACAATCATTATCCAACCACCCTTCATCGCCATATCCAGAAGGTTCATCCTCGCGACACCGTCACCGGCCATCATGGCGGCATTCACCATCGACGCTGAGTCACCGATAGTCTCAGCGATTGTTGACTGTAATAGAATCATATCAAGCATTGTTTATATTTATTAATCGTTGTCTCAAGGCCCAGATAGAGAGCGTCGCACACCAGGGCGTGACCTATTGACACCTCATCAAGCCAGGGTATTCTCTCCTTAAGGAAACGCAGATTCAGCAGGCTCAGGTCGTGACCGGCATTAAGTCCCAGGCCACACTCCCGTGCAGTAATAGCCGCCTGTACAAAAGGCGCCACCGCCTGCTCAGGATTCTCAGGATAAGCGCTCGCATACGGCTCGGTATATAGCTCCACTCTGTCTGCACCGGCTTTGGCGGCATACTCTATCGCCCTGGAATCGGCATTCACAAATATGGATGTACGGATACCGGCGCCACGGAACTCGCTTACCACTTCAGTAAGGAATCCAAGATTTCCCTGTGTATCCCATCCTGCATTCGATGTAATCTGTGTAGGAGAGTCGGGCACCATTGTAACCTGTGCCGGCCTTGTGCTGACCACCAGGTCAATAAAGTCACGCGACGGGTAGCCCTCAATGTTGAACTCAGTAGTAAGCACGCTTTTCAACGCGGGAACATCTGCACGGCGGATATGCCTCTCATCCGGACGTGGATGAACCGTTATCCCCTCTGCACCGAACCGCTCACAATCCAGCGCCACCCGGACCACATCAGGGTTATTGCCGCCACGGGCGTTGCGGATGGTGGCTATCTTGTTGATATTGACACTTAGCCTAGTCATAATAAATCTCAATAGGAAAAAATACCTATCTTTGCCAGAAAGAGCAAAAATATATATTTACGCTCAATTATTCAAAAAAAACAGAGTTATGCGGTTCGCTATTTTCGGCAATCCTACACCAGGCAAGAGCCCAGGCTATGGGCGCTCCTTGCTTGAATTGTTATATTCGCTTGAGGATGAGATACTTATAGAAAGTTCCTACAAAGAATCACTGGAAGGACAAATAGGTCTCAATATTCCGAATACAGATATAATAAATGGCGATGACTTCACGGCAGATATGGTAATAAGCATCGGAGGCGACGGAACATTTCTGCGCACTGCCGCACGTGTTGGCCGCAAGGGGATACCAATGCTCGGTGTGAACGCCGGCAGACTTGGTTTTCTGGCAGACACCACGGCCCAGAAAGCAGGCGATGCAATTCGCCTGATACATCAGGGCAGATATAGCCTGGAGAAGCGCTCGCTTCTTGAATTGCATATGAGCGGTCTTCCCGAAGGCTATTCACCATACGCCCTGAATGACATAGCCATCCTGAAGCACGATATCTCATCAATGATAAGCATACACACCTGCGTGGACGGGCAGCCGCTTACCACATATATGGCCGATGGCCTGGTAATAGCCACCCCTACCGGCTCCACTGCATACTCGTTAAGCGTGGGCGGCCCTGTAATAGCACCGGGAACAGATGTCATTGAGCTTAACCCTGTTGCTCCCCACAGCCTCACTATGAGACCGCTGATACTTCAGAACAGCCGCGTCATCAGTCTGAACGTGGAGAGTCGCAGCCACAATTTCCTCATCTCTATAGATGGCCGGAGCTTCAGTTGCCCGGACGGCACAGCAATGGAGATATGCCGTGCCCCGTACCAGATCAATGTCGTCAAGCCCGAGGGCTCAGACTTTTTCTCAACTCTCAGAGAGAAAATGATGTGGGGCGCTGACTCACGACAGTAACAATTGCGACATCCACTAAAACTTGAATACCAAGCCGGCGACAATCGCACGATTATCGCTGTCAACCATCCGTTCTTCACGAATCAGAGCCGTATCGTAATCACTGGAGGTGCTATCCCAGCTTCTTGTTACGCTTGGCATATCAAACAGATCCTGCCCGCTAAGATAAATCTGAAGCTTATCATTGAATGTCTTGCTGATTTTAACAGACGCGTCAGCGTCCTGGTCTGTCTCTGAATATGTTGCCTTGGTTGCGGATGTGTATGTGATGGCGCTGGAAATCACCCAGTCTCTCTTTAAATTGATGTCGACATTGGCACTGGCTCCATATTCAAACGAGTTCTTCACAGCCGATGAGACATAGTTTCTGAGATACTTATACTTGACGTATGATTTTGCCAGCAAAGAAAGCGTCTTGCCCTTCCATGTCAACGTGGCATAGCCGTTCACATTGTTCTCATACTGCGTATTCTCCCACTTGTAATAGTTTACAGTCTCGACTTGTTTATACACGACCCGGCCGAAAGCATTGTCAATATGCTCGTATGCCGCAGATAAGTCAACAGCGAATTTTCCCTTTCTCAGCCCATATCCAAACTCAAGCAGATTATTATCCGTGTGTCTCAGACTGGTGTTACCTTCCGTAAACTCAAAAAAGTTATCAGATACCTGATACGTGCCGGAATACTGCATATACGTAGGGCAGATCAAAGAACGTGTATATCGCAGGAACAATTTATGAGTATCTGAAAAAGAATATGACAGACCGGCCTTTCCATAGAAATCCATAAAATTACCGGTTAAAGCCTCGTCGGTCTTAACACCATTGCAGGCAAGGGAGTAATGCATATATTGAGCGTTCAGGTCAATGGATGCCGCCAGTTGGCCTGTCTTGTAGTTTCCAATAAGGCACAGATCGGCAAAATGCTGCGAGAAATTGTAATCCACATCAAGCTCGTCAATTCCGTTCCACTTTCCCTCAATGTCATCAAACATACGGCTGTCCCTGTAGTCAAGAACATTATCAAAAGAGTACTTCACGCCAGTGGACAATGACAATCCCTTGACATTCCAAAGTAAGTCATTCTCAAACATCGATACCATATCCACTCTTCGGTCCGACCTGTTTTTCGTATGTGAGACCACCACCTTCTCAGACTCAATTGACATTGGTATGTCAGGATTCCATAACGGGGGATAAATGTATGCATCGGTCTCGTGGTACAGGCTGTCATTGAGGTCAGACACCTGAAAGCCGACATCTGCCCTGAGCCTCATCTCATCACTGAAAGAGTGTTTGTAGCCAATGCCTATTCCATTATCCGCGCCATATACCGACTGGAGATTCGCATCAAAGTAGCGCGCGAATGTGCTGGACGGAAGAGTATAGTTGTTTTGCGCTCCCCTGCGTCTCTCGTCAGATGTATTGTCTTTGAAAATTCCCTTATGAGACAAGTATGCCGACAGTATGTCTGACGGTGCCAGCTTATAATCAAAAGTAACCTTGAACGCGATATTCGTCTCCCTCTTCTTGGTTGAGAGAGTGTCAAGGGTGTGCGAGATAATCTTATCGATAAACTGGTGCTTTAACGTCGTCTCTTCAGTCCTGCCGTTATACCAATCCAGATTTATTCCTGTCTTGATCCGCTCAGTAGCGCTACTTATTCTCAGACTTGTGTTATACTCATTGTTTGACGCGCCGGCAGCATCAACTGAGCCATTCCACCTCACATCATCCTGAGCGTAAAGCGGAATGGTCAGTATGACAGCCATCGCGACCGTTGCTATCCGGCTTCTCATAAGTTACAGGCTGGCTTTTACTTATTATAGTTGGTTACGATTACAATCTTGCCAGATGTCTCGCCACGCTCCACGCGCATCTGAAGCATACCGGTAACCTTGGTGCCGGCGCCAAGCTCGGTAAGGTCTGCCGTAACAGAGACGCCCTGACCAATCAGGTCTGACTCTTTCAACTCACCGCTCCAGAGCACAGGACCGTATGAATGACGGATTGTCCAGGTTCCGGCATCGATGCCGTCGAACTCATACTCATTGGTTCCCTGATGAAGCATAATGCGGCGTGTGCTGTCGGTTCCGCCGTATGCCATACGGCCGCGGCCGGCCTTGTCAATCTCAATCTCAGCGCCTAAGCCGTTCACAACCTCAGTAGGGTCAAGATTACTCTCCAAGCCGCTGTCAAACGACTCAATCTCGTAATAGTACTCAGGGGCGGTATTCAGGCTGCGGATGTGAAGGCTGTTACCGTCATAGACAATGTAGCTGTTATAAAGCTTGTCCGGCTGTATGCCATAGCGTACTATGTAGCCGTCGGCGCCCTTCACAGGCTGCCACAGAAGGTCGGCCTCGCGGCGGTCCTCCGGATTGCGTACCGCCATAAACTCCTTAACCTTAACGTTCCTCGCAGCCTTGGGATTGCCGAACACGCGCAGGTCCTTAATACAGAAGTTAGCCTCATCGTGGGTATATACGTTCGTAACCTTCAGGTATCTGGCCTTCACCGGTTTCTCCAGCTCATTATAGTCGTGATGCAGGTCCAGGAAGTTCTCACTCTTGTCAATCACAGTTGTCCACGAGCTGCCATCCTTGGAGACCTCCACAGTATAGCACTGATATTTAACCGGAGCTGTCTGTGCCGCAGCGGCAGCGCCTCCAAAGCCGCCGAAGCCACGTGCGCCACCCTGATTCCTCGCGCCGATATGGTCAAAGTTCAGCTGAACGGCATAAATCTCGGCCACATCGCCAAAATCAAGTGTATAGTACTCGCCCGGATTACCGGTGGCTGCGCTCCAGCAGGTCATAAAGTTCTCGTCGGTGGCATTTGTGGCTGGATAGCCCTCAAGGGTTGATGATACCTCAGCCTTTTTCTTGTACGACAGCAGTTTCCAGTCGGTATAGTTATTAGTGACCGCATCCTTCCTGATGCCTGGATAGTACTGCGGATAATCGCCAAGCGATACGTTCGAGTGCATCACGCCATCCTTGTCAACGGCTGTAGGATAGATGGCAAGCTCAGAGCCACGGCCTGCGCCCCCATAGCTGGCCGGAATCATACATATAGTCCACAGCTGGCCGTTCTTGTCGTGGAAAGTGCTTCCGTGACCGGCACCGACCTGAAAGCCCGATGTCTTATATGTAAGAGGGTTATGCTCAGAGTATGTGAACGGCCCCATAGGGCTGTCGCCTACATATACGCCGTGCGAGTAGGTAAGCAGCTCCAGACCGATAGCCGCATACTGCAGATAGTACTTGCCGTTATGCTTGGTCATCCAAGGGCCCTCAATCCACGGATACTCCTCCGGGAAATAATCCCTGCGGCCATTGAAAATAGAATATATTACATCCTCTGTATGACGCGCCTCAAAACCGTGGTTCTTATAATCGCCGAAGAAGCAGATTTCAGGACCGGCAATCTCCTTAAATGTAACAGGGTCAAGCTCCACTACCTTGAAAGGCATTATCTGAGACCAGCCGTAATACAGATATACCCTGCCGTCGTCATCCACAAACAGGTTCGCATCGCCATAGCGGTCGCTGTCCAGCTCGGCAACCTTCTCCCACTTGCCCGACTTGGGGTCCTCACACTTGAACACATTCTTGTTGTTCATGGAGCAGCCGTAGAATATGCCGTCCCTCACAACCACCGACACTACTCCGCCTGGATAGTTTGGAGCATCCACGTATGTCCAGTTTCGGAAATCCGGTGAGTACCAGTAACCTTTGCGGTGTGATACAAACAGATAGTAGTCATCCTTGTAAGTCAGCACCACCGGCTCGCCTCCACGATAGGAGCGTTCGTTGCCGATAAGCACATCAAGAGGGTTGCAGAATGTCTGCGGGGCGGTTTTAGCCGCACTGGCCGGACCTGTGCCAAGCAGCATGGCACCGGCAATAATGGAAAGCTTAAGTAACGACTTCATAATACGTGTAGTTTTGTCAGGTAAAAATAATGGTTCTGATTGAAAATTGTCTTAAAACAGCGGAATTTCTCAATCATCCTTTTGGTGATGATGGTTTCTGCTCCCAGTAACGGTCTGCCTCAACAAACATCTGTTCCATCTTCATAATATTACGGATACGGTTGCTGATTATATGGCGACTCGTCTCGGACATCATACCATCGTGATGCTCAGGAATCTCATATATGGTTAATAGATGCTGAGGAATGTATTTCTCAAAGCCACCGGCCAGCTCACGTATGGCGTGAGCGTATGTCGTACGGCTTTGCATAGGCAGGTGCTTTTCCATCCGCATAGCCTTGAAAAAGTGTACACGACCATTGTATTCTCTTGGCTTATACTCCACTATGTTGATACCTGTCATTCGTGAATTGGCTATTATCTGTTCCAGCATTCCTCGCTCGCGGAAGGCGGCAAAAAGCGGACTTTGCTCATAATAGCTGCGGTCTATTTGTTCCACCCGTGTGCGCATCTCGTGTTTGCGATCATAGTCACTTACCGGCAGGAAGGCATCAATCATTATCAGACTGCCCATCTCCTCGCCAGCCTCCTTCAATTGGCAAGCCATCTCGTAAGCCACAACGGCACCATAGCACCAACCCCCAAGATTATAAGGACCTTTTGGCTGGCGCAACCTCATAATCTCTAAATACTTGGCTGCTATCTCGGGGATACTTTCCTTTTGATCTTTTGGATGATATATATTATACTGCTCAATAACTGAGAACGAACAACAGTCCTTGATGTCATTGGCCAGGGCATAATAAGCCTCACTGCCAGTACTGCCAGTATGAATGAAGACAAGTGGCGCCTTGTCGGTATGTGATGAATAGACATAGTCAAGTGCCTGTCCTGTACCATCCTCTTCAATGGATACATGGTCAATCGTGTGAGCAATGCCCCTTATCGTAGGGTTGTCGTATATACGCACAGGAGTGATGTCACGGTTGAACGCGTTATTGAGTTCGGCGCACAGTCTCATAATCAGTACAGAGTCACCGCCTGCCTCAAAGAAGCTGGTCGTGGCACCAACATCCTTCATTTCTATGCCAAGTAACTGACAGAACAAGCGCGCCACCATCTGTTCGGTCTCGCCTTTCAACGGCACAACATTCGATGTCGTCACCACAGGGGCAGTCAATGCCTTGCGGTCTATCTTGCCATTGGCGTTGAGCGGAAAAGCATCAAGGAAGACTATGCGTGACGGCACCATATAAGCAGGCAACAGACTGCTTAGCTGTGCTTTAAGCACATTGCTGTCAAGCGGTTTCTCTCCATCCCAAACTGTATAGTAACCGGTCAGATACATACTTCCGTGTCCATTATCAAATCCCTTGACTACTGCCTGCTTGATTATCGGCAGCGTGCGCATGGCAGTCTCCACCTCTCCTGGCTCTACACGCTGACCGTTCACCTTCACCATCCAGTCCTTGCGGTTGACGTACTGCAGACGGCCATCCTCAAGCTGCCTCACCAGATCTCTTGTATGAAGCCACCCTCCTTTATAAAGTAGCTCAGTCTGCTCAGCGTCCTTATAAATCCCTTTTGCAAAATGTCCTCTCAGGCACAACTCACCCTCCTGGCCGTAAGATACAGGATTCAGGTCATCATCAAGCACCGCGAACTCAATTCCTTTGACAGGCAATCCGATAGGAGCGTTTTCCGTAACATCACCCACCTCTGTCCAAATAATCGGACCCGCAGTCTCGGTCTGGCCATACACGTTGATAAGGCGGAATGGCTGCACCTGTGTGTTGCGCACACGGTCACTGCCCGTGAATATCACTCGCATACTTTTTGTCTTACACTGATAGTATGGAAGGGTAGTGGCACTTATGAAAGCGATACTTATACAATGCTCCTTGTGGTAATCAGCCGTGGCATTGATGTCGCTCGCAACTTTACCAGGAAGTATATGAACCTCGGTACCAAAAAGAATCATCAGATAGAAAAGCTGTGCTATGAAATATGTATGCACCCCACAAGCAAATTTGTCATCTGCACCAGGATCATACACACGCATCATCTCTACGGCATTCATCAATGATAGATGGTCGTGTAACACGCCTTTCGGATTCCCAGTTGATCCGGAAGTGTAAATCATAAGCGCACCATCCTCATCCTGAGGCATCGCATTCGGCAGCAAATCCGACAGCGGCATATCAGGCAGTGACAGACTCAATATATCTTCCAGAACCTCATGGTCAATATTCAGCGCCGCATCGCAATTCTCTGCGATGTAAGCCTTACGCTCTTCAGGAAAAGCCACTCCTACCGGTACCGACACACAGCGTGCCAGCCATACACCCAGTTGTACACCAACGAACAATGCGCTCTCCGGCAGTTCGACGGTGATGAGACATTGTACTCCTATTCCCTTAGACTGAATATATCGTTGGGTCTTGACAGCCGTGTCGAGCAATTGCCGGTACGTGGTTCTGACAGAACCGCCATCATCCACAATAGCCACTTTCTCATCATATCGTGCCACCGCATCGAGCACGGACTCTACAATATGGGAATTCATCTCCTTTAACGCTGATAATCCTTGTCAAATACGCCCAAACCTACCAAGCTGCGCAAATACGACTCCATATAATCCCAAGAGGTAAATGACCAACGGAAACCAAGCCTTAGAAGCACCTGTGCCGTATAACTTGTCACATCGCAAGTATTGTTAATGATATACTTGCCGTCCACTGCATTCTTATAACCCACAAGACTCTGCATTATAGTCGCAGTCTCCTCATCGGCCATAGCCTTGGCCAGGCGCTCCGCAAAGACATCATCCTCAACACGCTTAATATTCAGACCCAGATGGTTCATACATTCAATGACATCACCGAGTGGAGGCCAATGTACATTGACCGGATGGAATACGGTACATTCGTCAGGCGTCATGGCCAGACGTAAAATGGCATCAGCCACTTCGTTTATAGGAGAGAACTCCGAGAAACCACAGTCACTGCTGTATGGAACACATCCCAAAACCTGATAAGCCTTGAGTTTTCCCATAAATGTGTTGCTGTGGAAATTGATTTGGAACTCACCGTCTGTGGAACGCGCGCAAAGATTGCCAAGACGAACAATCTTACCCTTCAGGCCACGATAACGGACAGCATCGAGTACGGCACGCTCAGCCAGGAATTTCGAGCTGGAATACTTAGAGAACAGCGCCTGCCCGTAATACAGCTCACGTTCTGTGAGGTAATGTTGAGCTACCGGCTCATCGCTGACGGTTGAGCCTGTTATACTGCCAGTAGAAGTCTGTACAAACCGCGCGCCAACGCGAAGACAGAGATCGATGCAATTACGACATCCCTCAATATTGATATCCTCAATGTCTGTGCCGGCCGAGAAATGTTTGACGTTGGCAGCACAGTTTATGACCAGATCGAGCGGTTCATCAAATGAGTGGAATATCTGGGAATTGGTAACATCACCCTCCACTATCACAATACGGTTGCCAAATAATTCCTTATAGCTGTTGCCAAAGTAATAGAACAACAATGTGTGCAGGCGACTCTGAGCGCTGATGGCCTTGCCGCCACGCACCAGGCAGTAGATATGCGGAACGTCATCACGGCAGATGAGGTTGTGAAGCACGTGGATGCCCAGGAATCCTGTGGCACCTGTAAGGAACACATTGCCAATGCGGTCATACATAGAGCCTTGCATGAAGCTCTTCAAAGTGTTTCTCGCCAGTACTTCCTCCAAAGCGCCATAATCGTAGCTTTCAACCTCTTTCTGGAAAGGATACATCTCCTTATCCTCTTTCTTGTCGATAGCTGCCGCATTGGCATACATTTCAGGATGAAGCATCATGGCAAGCTGTCGGGGTGTAGGATTGTCGAATATATTCTTATAGACCATATTCAAGTTTGCCTTGACAGCCAATCCTATAAGGCGCATTGCCACAAGTGATGTCCCGCCCAGTTCGAAGAAGTTGTTGGTGGCGCCCACCCTATCCAGTCTGAGCGTCGTGGCGAATGCCTCGCAAAGCAGTTTCTCAATATCATTGGCAGGAGCCACATATTCACTTAACTGCACCTCCGGCAGAGGCAGGCGTTTTACGTCGGTCTTTCCTACAGGAGTGAGTGGCATCTCGTCAAGGTGCATAAAGACTCCCGGCACCATATATGGTGTGAGGTGCTCACCCATCATCTGCCGCATCCCGTCTTCAAACTGAGTCTCATCTACAGGCTCAAAAGTGGTATAGTAGCCTATGAGTTTGTCAATATTGCCTATCTTCTTGATGGCAGCTACACACTGACGTATGCCTGGCTGCTGCTTCATGACCGTCTCAACCTCGCCCAACTCAATGCGCAGGCCATTGAGCTTCACCTGATTGTCGGTACGTCCCATAATGATGACGTTGCCCTCATCAGTCCACATGGCATAGTCACCGGTGCGGTAGATACGCTCACCGTGCCACATAATGAATGTCTCGGCTGTGCGCTCCGGCATATTGTTGTAGCCACGAGCCAGACCTACGCCTCCTATGCAGAGCTCACCCATAACCCCGACAGGCAACTCATTGCGGTCACTGTCAAGTACCATATACGAATAGTTTGGGAAAGGCTTGCCCACGTGTACCTCCCGTGCATCGTTCATAATAGCGGCGCTGCTGCCCATCGACGTCTCGGTAGGACCATATGCATTCACCAAGGTTATGCCCATAGCCTTTATTTCCTCCACCATAGTCCAGGGGAGTTTCTCACCGCCTACGGTCAATAGCTTCATTTGCGAGCGCATCATCTCTTTGTAATCCTCAATCTCCATATTGACCGCCACACGCGATGGTGTACCGTTCATCGCATTGATTCCGAAACGCTTGCAGAACTTGATCATTTCCATCGGGTTCTTGGTCTCCTCCTCGTTGGCAAATGCCACAGTAGCGCCATTGAAAAGCTGCATGCCGAACTCGGCGATGCTGTAGTCGAAGGATACCGTCGCCTGGCTGATGGCGATGTATTTGGTCATATCGAGCCCCGGACAACTCAGAGTCCAGAAACGCAGGAAGTTGCTGGCGCCGAAATGTTCGATCATCACGCCTTTCGGGCGCCCGGTTGATCCGGAGGTATAGATGACGTATGCAAGATCATGGGGATCAACCTTCACGTTCAGGTTGTCACCTGGCAGAGAACCGGCCTCCTTCAGCAGTTCAGTGATGCTGAGGGCCTTGCTCGGGTAGTAAGCCATTTTGTCGTCCGTGGTCAGGACGAAACGTCCCTCGGAGTCATCGAGGATATAGGCGATGCGGTCGGCGGGATATTCGGGATCCATCGGAATGAACGCGGCGCCCGTCTTCATCACGGCAAACAGGGACGTCAGATAATAGCTGCGGCGAGGCAGCAGGAGCACTATGCGGTCGCCGTACCGGACTCCGTGGGCCAGCAGGGCACGCGCAAGACGGTTGGCTTCGGCATTGTATTCTCCGTAGGTGAGGCATCGGTCGGAACTGATGATGGCCATCGCATCAGGAGTCTTTTCAGCCCACTGCTCGAAGCCCTCGTGTATGGTCTGGATTATGACATCCTCCTTGCGGTAGATGTGCATGGCCTCCACCTCCTTCCTCTGGCGCCCGCTCATTATGCTCACCTGCTTCACCGGTGCGTCCATATCGGCGGCGAAATGTTCAGCCACCGCCACTACGCTTTCGGCAAAGTGAAGCGCAAGCTCGTGGCTGTATTTCGAATCATCATATTCCGCATCCACACTTGGTACTCCGCCTACATTCTGAATAAAGATGCAGAACGGTATCTTTGCCTTCGACAGGGATGCCGATGACCTTGCAACCGCCTTTCCGCCTATACTGTAATCGCTCATCACACCCATCTGATACGCATAACTGGCGAATCCCTTGAAGTCATAGTCGGAAGCGATGCGGGCAAACGGATAATTCTCGTGGTCGAGGCTTCCGTAGAAAGCTTCGCTGGTCTCTTCCATGAACTCTCTGACAGTCTGATCCTTGACGTGAACGGCACAAGGAAGCGTATTGACGAACATTCCTGCAGTGTCGGCAAGCCTTATGTCCTGACGGCCGGAACTGATGAATGTAGTGTAGACGTCCTTTGTGTTGGCGAAGCGTGCCAGAGCATAGTTGAACGCCGCGAACCAGAAATGGGCTTGAGTTACGCCTTGCGGCAGGGCAATGTTCAGAAGGGCTTCCGGTATCGGTATCGTGGCGTGCCGTGGCAGCCCCTCCTCATTGGAAGACTTGTCTGCAGGCACGTTGGCAGCGGACTCGTATGTAGAAAACATTTCATCGAAGAAAGCCTTGTCCCCCTCCAGCGAGACCTTTGCGGCCTGTTCATTGGCAAACTGAAGATAAGGAATATCCTCCTTATCAATCCTGCGACCCTCCATCAGAGCTAGAACCTGCTTGATACAAAGATTAAGCGAAGTGCCGTCAGCCACCAGATGGTGCATATCCATCATAAGCAGGACAGGACCATCGGATACGGAGCAAATCTCCGCACGGACAAGAGTATCACGCTCCAGATCGAATGGACGCACGAATGTCTGCCTGGCTGTTCCGGCATCCTCCGCTCTTATCGTTCTGACCGGCACATCGAACCTGTCTCCGGGGACAAAGCGCATCACAACTCCATCCTGTGTCTGGAAGAAATTGCACAGCAGTGCCGGATGCATACCAACCATCGTCTTCACAGCCGCTCCAAGGGCTTCGGGACTCGTTCCCGAAGGGAATTCCAGTATCGTCGGCAAATTGTACATCGTGGTGTCCGGATTCATCTGGCAGTCCATGAACACACCCTGCTGAGGGAACGTGAGGGGTGCCTCGGGAATGGTCTCATCCGCCTTGGGTGCAATCTTATCTTTCTTCGCCGCAGATTCTCCGGAAGCTTGAACATCGCCTCTCATCCATTTGAGAAGTATCTCGTTCTCCATGCTTTGCAGCGACCCTGACTTGATAAGAGATTTCGTATTGACCTGCACTCCGAATTTCTTGTATATCAGAGCAGCGAGGCGTATGCTTGAGATTGAGGTAAGCCCGACATACCCCAGATTGTCTGTGATTGTGAAATCCTCCGAGTTAATCACGGAGGCAATGATGGCCTTCAATTCAGTCTCCAAAGCATTGAGAGGCGCAGCCGCAACCTTGCCGCACGAAGCCTCGGCATTAGCCTTCAGCTCAATTTTCGGGAGCGCCTTCCGGTCCACCTTCTGGTTTACGTTGAGGGGAATGCTGCCAATCTGCATCATAGCGGCCGGCACCATGTATGGAGGTTTCCTGTCAAGAATGAAATCTCTGAGGGCATCGATATCCACTTCGCCATCACCTACAACGTAAGCGGCGATGAACTTGCCTCCAGCCGGATCATCGAAAGCCTGCACGGTTACGTCCCTTATACCTTCGAAATCGCGGATTACGGCCTCCACCTCCTTCAATTCCACTCGGAAGCCGCGAATCTTCACCTGGCCGTCCCTGCGGCCCACGAACTCTATATTGCCGTCCTGACGGTAGCGCACGATATCTCCGCTGTGATATGCGCGTTCTCCGTTCATGGTGAAGAACGCCTCTGCTGTCTTGTCCGGGCGGTTCAGATAGCCGCGGCCGACCTGCCTGCCCACAATGATGAGCTCTCCCGCAGCACCTACGGGCAGACGGTGCAGTTGCTTGTCCACGACATAGCAGTCAAGTCTGTCCGTCGGTTTGCCGATAGGAATATTCGGCTCTCTGATGAGCACAGGTAGAGTCGTCGAGAAAATGGTACATTCCGTAGGACCATAGCAGTTGTAGAAGGTGTATCCGGTGGCCGGATCCACGCTGACGAGCTTCTCGCCGCCCACACTGAGGTGCTTGAGCGAGTGATTTTCCGTATTCTGCAGGAACTGCACACCCACCTGTGTGGTTATGAAACTATGGGTGATGCCGTTGGCCTCGAAATATTCGTTGAGCGCCACGAGGTCGAGTCTGATGTCCTCAGCAATGATATGGACTGCCGCACCTGTTGTCAGCGCAGGATACATATCCATCATATTCGCGTCAAAGCCAAAAGAAGCGTATGCGGCTATCTTATGCTCCGGCCTGAGGCAATAATACCGGTGATACCATTTGATGAACGCGACGAGATTCTGATGCTCCAGCATCACTCCCTTGGGCTCACCTGTGGAACCTGAAGTATAAAGCAGAATGAAAAGGCTCTGCGGCGTGAGCGGACTTGCAGGCAGCTCCTGCGCGCAGTCTGCATCAAGTCCGTTGGTCAGCAGCGATTCGCCATCATATCCGTCAATCAGTTCACGGAGTTCGGGATCGGCAATGAGCAGCGCGGCATCAGCGTCCTTCACCATAAAGTTCAGACGCTCCCCGGGGTAGCTCGGATCAAGGGGCTGATATGCACAGCCAGCCTTCATCGCAGCCAGAGGAAGGATGAACATATATTCATTCCTCGGGATGAGAATGGAAACGACAGGCTCGT
>CALDKD010000022.1 GCA_937898885.1 uncultured Bacteroidales bacterium
TTCCCGGACGGTGATCTGAGTCACATCGTTTTGATACCGGACTTGGATGATTGATCTCAGTATATGACAATTTTGTCAAAAATGTTATTTAATGTATTAATTATCAGGTAATTATATTTGCAAAATACCTCGGAATCATGTAACTTTATAAGTGTGTTCCATTAGTGTCCCATTTTAACGGGACACTAATGTTTTGAATATACAAGATAAAATACACTTATTCCATAAAATAAGCCTTGAAAATTCACACTTATACCACGAGAATACATCTTAAAAACCGCACTTATTCCTTGCGTAAAATCTGCCTTTGCAATAAATCTCTGTTGTAATAGCGCGTAATGTGAAAATTCAACTACATTTGTGAGCGTGTGATGCGTACGATTAATTACCGGAAGGTGGTATGAGGTTGAATAAATGTTTATTGAATTGGGCGGTAGTGCTGATTGTGGCTATTACATGCGTGTCCTGTGCTAAAGACCGTAATACGGATGACGTGCCGGAGGAAGCCGCCAAGGTCGTAAATGTTATTGTTGATACGGATTTGGGCGGCAGTGCGGACGATCTGCTTGCGCTGATGATGCTTTACCGTTATGCCGATGTAGGAAAGGTGAGCCTTATGGGTGTTGTGGTGGACCGGCCTGGTGCTGACTACTATGCCATAGCAGATGTGTTGAACACGTATTACGGCTATCCCGATGTGCCGGTTGGGGTGGTCCGTGGTGACTATCAGGAGCCTCTCAAATATGTTGACTATTGTGGGATGTTTGCGGGTACGGACAAGAATGTGCATATTCAGTTCCCCCGCACCAAAACCAATGCATCAGAGCTTCCCGATGGCTGTAAGCTTTACCGCAGGCTTCTTGCCGGTGCTGACGATGGCAGTGTTACCATAATATCCATAGGTTTTGTACTTTGCCTTGATGAGCTGCTAAATTCGCAGGCCGATGAGCTCAGCCCGTTGTCGGGTGTTGAGCTGGTAAGCCGTAAGGTAAGGGAGATGTACATTATGGGTGGAAGTTTCGAGGGAACCGGTGAGGCTGAGTATAATTTCAGCACCTTCCCTGAGCAGTGCTATGATTTTCTGACCAGATGGCCCGAAAACGTGCCTGTTACGTATTCGCCTGCGGAGGTTGGCGATTGTGTAGATTATCCGGCAAGGCAACTGCTTGATGATCTGGCCGCAGAGATTGATAATCCGATAAAACTTACATATCAGTACTTTGATTGCGATAACGGCCAGCGTATGTGGGACCCGATGACGGTGATAAATGCCATTGAGGGTGATTCTATGTTCACTTTGTCGCCTTGGGGGAAAGTGATTGCCGGACGTGATTGCGTCACCACCTTCTCCGAGTCTGCAGGAGGTCATCAGCGCTATCAGATGGTGCCGGCCAACGAGTCGGAGTGGGGCAGTGGAATGGTTGAGGTAATCCGGCGGTTAAATATGAGACGATAGATAGCTAAGAACACTAATTTACTGACTGAATATGAAAACGAGAAACTTACTATTGCTGCTTGCCGTGGCTGGCGCATCACTGATGTCGTGCAGGCAAGGGCAGAGGCAGGATGTGAATGAGCTGTCAGAGAATTCAGACGTGGCTCTGAAAGATGCGTATGCCGATGCTTTCAAGATGGGCTGCGCCATCAATACGGGAATAGCTTTTGGCAGAAATGCGACGGCGAATGAGATTGTGCTGAGGAATTTCAATGCGATATCTCCTGAGAACGACCTTAAGCCGGAGGTGCTTCATCCCGCGCCAGACCGTTGGAATTTTGGGCCTGCCGACCGTTACGTGCAGTTTGGAAAGGACAACGGTATGTTTATTCTGGGCACACACGCTTATCTGGCACAACCAGACACCATCGTTCTTCTTCAACCATCCCGATGGCACTCCCAGGAGTCACGATGAGATGCGCGAGGTGCTTCGCAGCTACATTGAGACGGTGACAAAACACTTTGCCGGCAAGGTGGATGCGTGGGATGTGGTGAACGAGATTGTGGATAACAACGGTAAGTATCGCAGTACGGTATGGACCGACAGCTTTGACGGCGACGGCGATGAGATTGTCCGTCTGGCATTCAAGTATGCTAGCGAGTATGCTCCTGGTACCGAGCTCTATTACAACGATTTCAACGTGTGGCGGCCTGAGAAGCGCGATGGCATAGCACGTATGGTCCGTATGCTTCAGAAGGAGGGCATTCGCATAGATGGCGTGGGCATACAGGCGCACTGGGGGCTCAATTACCCGAAGAACGAGTATATTGAGGCCTGCATCGACACACTTGCAAGCCTTGGCGTGAAGGTGATGATAACAGAGCTCGATATAGATGTGCTGCCGATATCCCGCGAGGGGCAGGTGATAGGCAAGTCGCTCAATGACCCTCTGTATCAGCTTGAGGAGTTCGAGACATATCTTGACCCGTATAAGAACGGACTGCCTGATGATGTGCAGAGACAGCTGACCGAGCGATACCGTGAGGTAATGCGGATATTCTATGACAAGCGCGACAAGATAGACCGTGTGACCGTATGGGGCGTTGACGATGGCATGAGTTGGAAAAACGGTTCTCCAATACCGAACCGCACGAATTATCCGCTACTGTGGAACCGTGACCTTACTCCCAAACCTGCGCTTCAGGCAATTTTGGAAATTCCTTCAAAACAGCTTCTAAAGTAACTGACTAAATATTGTTCAAAATGAGAAGACTATTCGTATTTGTTATGTCCGCCGCCATTGCGGCAGGCTCATTCGCACAGGAGCTAAACAACTTTCGTCGTGCCAACGTTACATCTCCAGAGATAGGAGAGAGTAAGGTCACATTCCGTATTCAGGCACCTCAGGCCCAGAACGTACAACTGTCGGGCACCTGGATGCAACAGCCTGCGCAGATGAATAAGAATGAGCAGGGCGTATGGGAAGTCTCTGTTGACCGCCCTGCTCCCGAGCTTTACACTTACAACTTTGTGGTTGATGGCGTTAAGGTTAACGATGCCAGCAACATCTTTATGCAGCGCGATGGTACAATGTTCCTGAGCGTGCTCTTGATTCCCGGTGAGCTTACCGAGAACTATTTTGAGGCCAGCAGGCACGGTGACCTGCATCAGGTGTGGTACAACTCGCCTACACTTGGTATGGAGCGCCGTATGTTCATCTACACTCCTTACGGCTACAACGACAGCAAGAGTAAGTATCCGGTGCTCTATCTGATGCACGGAGCCGGTGGCGATGAGGATGCCTGGAGCAATATGGGGCGTACCTGTCAGATTATGGACAACCTTATTGAGAAGGGGCTGGCCGTTCCGATGCTGGTGGTAATGGCAAACGGAAATCCCACACAGGCTGCCGCCCGTACGCTTATGATTCCTGAGAAGCAGGCTGACCGCAGCAATCCTGACTTCGCCAACGCATACGTAAACAGTATTGTCAAGGATATTGTTCCGTATGTTGAGAAAAACTACAAGGTTATCGCAAAGCCGGAGGCACGCGCTTTGTCAGGCCTGTCTATGGGTGCCGGCCATACAATCAGCTGCACCAATCTCTATCCTGGGTTCTTCCAGTACATCTGTCCGCTGAGCAACGGTATCCGTGTTACTGACCAGAACCGTGAGGAGTATAACAAGCAGTTCCAGGCATTGAAGAAAGCCGGATACAAACTCTATTGGATAGGCTGCGGCGACAGCGATTTCCTTATTGAGAGCGCGCGTCAGCTCGATGCAACTCTTACTGAGAACGGGCTGGAGCATACATTCTTTGTCAACTCTGGTGGACACACTTGGTCAAACTGGCGTATTTATTTGAACAATTTCGCACCGAAATTGTTCAAATAAAGCGACTTTTTCATTCCCCACCCAAACCCTCCCCAAGGAGGGCTTGGTCGCATGCTCCGAATTATTATTGCACCGAAATTGAAACCTTTTCAATACTCATCAAATTCTCCGGTCCTGCAATGGTATGGCCGGAGAATTTGTTTATTTCTAAAGGTTAGAGTACTTTTGCGGTAAATAGTAAACATTATGGTTCCATTTCTGGATTTGAGACAGGTGACGGCAAAGTATGCTGATGAGCTGACTGCCGCCGTGAACAGGGTAGCGTTGAGCGGATGGTATCTTCTGGGTGAGGAGTGCAAGGCGTTTGAGCAGGAGTACGCGCGCTACATAGGTACTGAGCACTGCATTGGTTGCGCCAACGGACTGGACGCCCTCACTCTGATATTCCGTGCCTACAAGGAGATGGGCAAAATGCGTGATGGCGATGAGGTGATAGTGCCTGCCAACACATATATCGCGTCCATTCTGGCTATTACGGAGAACAATCTGAAGCCTGTTCTTGTTGAGCCTCGCTTTGAGACGCTTGAGATTGACGATGGTGCCATTGAGCCTTGTATTACAGACCGCACACGCGCAATCCTCATTGTACATCTCTATGGCCGGAATGCCTGTACTCCTAAGATATCAGACCTTTGCAAGAAGTATAGTCTGAGACTTGTGGAGGACAATGCGCAGGCTCACGGCTGTCTGTATGATGGGCGCAAGACCGGCTCTCTTGGCGATGCCGCCGGACACAGCTTCTATCCGGGCAAGAATCTGGGAGCGTTTGGCGATGCCGGAGCAGTAACTACAAGTAACCCTGAGCTGGCTGAGGCTGTAAGGGCTTTGGCGAATTACGGCTCGCAGAGGAAATACGTGTTCAAGTACTGCGGCAGGAACTCGCGTCTTGACGAGACAAATGCAGCTGTGCTAAGGGTAAAGCTGGCACATCTTGACGAGGACAATGCCGCCCGCAAGAATGTTGCTCAATACTATATTGACAACATCTCCAATCCGCAAATACAACTGCCTGCTACATTGCCGATGGAAAACAATGTGTTCCATTTGTTCCCCGTGTTCTGTAAAAAGCGCGATGAGCTTCAGCAGTATCTGACTGAGGCCGGCATTCAGACACTGATTCATTATCCTATTCCTCCACACAGGCAGGAGTGTTACAAAGGGTGGGGAAGCCTCAGCCTTCCGATTACGGAGCGCATACACAACGAGGAGCTCTCACTTCCTATGAGTCCTGTGCTGACATCGCGGCAGGCAGAGACCGTTGTCTCTGTCCTGAATGGCTTCAATGCGTGAGGCTTATTGCTGTCCTGTTGAAAAGATAGACCTATAAAGTCTGTTAATCTCTCTCTTCCTTAACTGCTTATCAGTAAATTTGCACTCTGTTAAGTTAATGTAGAAAAAAGTAACCAATAATAAAACAAAATGAAAATCAAGACCAGTAACTCCAACGTGCCCAACTGGCACGACATCAGTGTAAGACCAAATGTTCCAGAGGCTTTGAGTAAGCTTGAGGAAATGTCGCGTAATATCTGGTGGGTATGGAATGCCGAGGCAAAGGCTTTGTACAAGAGCATAGATCCAGCCTTGTGGTCTGAGGTAAGACATAATCCAGTGCTGATGCTGGAACGTCTGAGCTACGAGAGACTGGAGGAACTTACAACGGACAGGAAACTCATTGAGAGTATGAACACTGTCTATGACAAGTTCCGCCAGTATATGGATGTCAAGCCTGATACATCACGCCCGTCAGTAGCATATTTCTGTATGGAGTATGGTCTGACCCACGTGCTGAAGATTTATTCCGGCGGTCTGGGTGTCCTGGCCGGCGACTATCTGAAGGAAGCGTCGGACAGCAACGTAGATATGGTTGCGGTTGGCTTCCTGTATCGTCACGGCTATTTTACACAGAGCCTGTCAATGGACGGACAGCAGATAGCAAACTATGAGCCGCAGAACTTCAACTCACTGCCAATTGAGAAAGTGCTCGATGCCAATGGACAGCAACTGGTAGTAAAGGTGCCGTACGTCAATTATACTGTATATGCCTCAATCTGGCGCGTGAATGTCGGTCGTGTATCGCTCTATCTTATGGATACCGACAACGATATGAACAGTGAGTACGACCGCCCGATTACCTCACAGCTCTATGGCGGTGACTGGGAGAATCGCCTGAAGCAGGAGATTCTGCTTGGCATAGGCGGTATGCTTACTCTGAAAGAGCTTGGCATCACCAAGGATATCTATCATTGCAATGAGGGACACGCAGCTCTCTGCAATCTGTATCGTCTTGCTGATTACGTCAGGCAGGGACTTACATTCAACCAGGCAATGGAGGTTGTGCGCGCATCCGCACTCTACACGGTTCACACTCCGGTTCCGGCAGGTCACGACTACTTTGACGAGGGTCTGTTCGGCAAGTATATGAGCGGCTATGCACAGCAGCTTGGCATCAGCTGGGGCGAGCTTATGGATATGGGACGTACCAATCCAGGCGATGCCGGTGAGCGTTTCTGTATGTCAACATTCGCCTGCAACACCTGTCAGGAGGTTAATGGCGTTAGCTGGCTGCACGGAGAGGTCTCCAAGAAGATGTTCTCAGGAATCTGGAAAGGCTATTTCCCAGAGGAGAGCCACGTGGGTTATGTAACCAATGGCGTGCACATGCCGACCTGGGCATCAGACGAGTGGATGGATTTGTACAAGGACTATTTTGATAAGTCGTTCCTTCAGGATCAGTCCAACGAGAAGATATGGGAGGCTATATATAAGGTGCCGGACAGAGTGGTCTGGAACCAGCATATGAAGTTGAAGGAGAATCTAATTGACTTCATACGCCGTTACTTCCGCGAGAACTGGCTGAAGAATCAAGGCGATCCTTCCAGAATTATGTCTCTTATGCAAAAGATTAATCCGAACGCGCTTACTATCGGCTTCGGACGTCGTTTCGCCACATATAAGCGTGCTCATCTGCTTTTCACAGACCTTGACCGTCTGGCTAAGATTGTGAATAATCCTGAGTATCCGGTGCAGTTCATATTCACCGGTAAGGCTCACCCACATGATGGCGCGGGTCAGGGACTTATCAAGCGCATCATTGATATATCGCGCCGTCCGGAGTTCCTTGGCAAGATTATTTTCCTTGAGAACTACGATATGCATCTGGCACGTCGTCTGGTGTCGGGCGTTGACATCTGGCTGAATACACCTACACGTCCGCTTGAGGCTTCCGGCACATCGGGCGAGAAGGCCCTTATGAACGGTGTTGTCAACCTCTCTGTCCTTGATGGATGGTGGTACGAGGGCTATCGCAAGGGAGCCGGATGGGCACTCACCGACAAACGTACATATCAGAATCAGGATTTCCAGGATCAGCTTGATGCATCTACCATCTACAGTCTGCTTGAGAACGAGATACTGCCGTTGTACTACACACGCAATGGCGATGGCATCTCTGAGGGCTGGGTGGGTGTCATGAAGAACTCAATCGCCCAGATCGCACCTCATTATACAATGAAGCGTCAGCTTGATGATTATTACAGCAAGTTCTATTGCAAGCAGGCCGAGAGGTCACACTATCTGATGGATGATAATTTTGCAAAGGCAAAGGCATTGGCGCAATGGAAAGAGGTCGTAGCCGAGCGTTGGGATTCAATTGAGATTGTAAGCAGTGTCAAGAGCGATTCTGTGAATCAGGGCGCTATGGAGAGCGGCAAACTATACAATGTCAAGTATGTGATTGACGAGAAGGGTCTTGAGGATGCCGTCGGTGTTGAGATGGTCGTAATCAAGAATCAGAATGGTCAGGATAAGGTGGAGCAGGTGGTTCCTCTGAATCTGGTGGGACGCGATGGTAATTTGTACACATTCGAGGCAACATTCGCCAACGATATGTCGGGCTCATTCAAGGTTTGCTACCGTATGTATCCTAAGCATCCGGATCTGCCACACCGTCAGGATTTCTGTTACGTAAAATGGTTTTATTGAGAGATCAATAAAACATAAAACCATATAATATGACAAAGAAGATTTTGCTGTTAGGGTCCGGTGAGTTAGGCAAGGAGTTCGTCATTGCCGCCAAGCGTAAGGGACAGTATGTCATTGCCTGCGACTCTTATGCGGGCGCTCCCGCAATGCAGGTGGCCGATGAGTCCGAGGTTTTCAGTATGCTTGATGGTGACGCATTGGAGGCAGCTGTAAAGAAACACAATCCAGATATCATCGTACCTGAGATTGAGGCAATCCGTACAGAGCGCCTGTATGATTTTGAGAAGCAGGGCATACACGTTGTGCCCAGCGCCCGTGCCGTCAACTTCACAATGAACCGTAAGGCAATACGTGACCTTGCCGCAAAGGAGCTTGGCTTGAAGACAGCCAGGTATTTCTATGCCAAGACTTTTGAGGAACTCTCTGAGGCTGCTCAGAAAGTGGGATTCCCGTGTGTGGTGAAACCTCTTATGTCATCGTCGGGCAAAGGACAGTCTGTGGTAAAGACTCCGGAGGATCTGCGGCACGCCTGGGAGTATGGTTGCAGTGGAAGTCGTGGCGATATCCGCGAGTTTATCGTAGAGGAGTTCATCAACTTCGATATAGAGATAACGCTGCTTACCGTTACTCAGCAGAACGGACCGACCCTCTTCTGCCCGCCAATAGCGCACGTTCAGAAGGGTGGTGACTACAGAGAGAGTTATCAGCCGGCTCCAATAGCACCGGAGCAGCTTGCCGAGGCACAGAAGATGGCTGCCAAGGTTACCGAGGCTCTTACCGGTGCCGGTATATGGGGCGTGGAGTTCTTCCTTAGTAACAAAAATGGTGTCTATTTCTCTGAGCTGAGCCCTCGTCCGCACGATACCGGTATGGTTACTCTTGCAGGAACACAGAACCTGAGCGAGTTTGAGCTTCACCTTCGTGCAGTGCTTGGCCTGCCTATTCCAGAGATTACGCTTGAGCGTTGTGGCGCAAGTGCTGTTATTCTCTCGCCCATAGCAAGCCAGGAGAAACCACAGTACAGTGGCGAGGAAGATGTCTGTGCTGAGACAAACACATACCTTCGCATATTCGGCAAACCCACAACACGCGTGAACCGTCGTATGGGCGTTGTAGTCTGCTATGCTCCGAAGGGCGGTGATCTTGACGCTCTTCGCGACAAGTGCAAGGCTGCTGCCGCAAAGGTAAAGGTATATTAACCCGTTTTTATACAGAAATAAGGCCTTGACTATGACAAAAAAGTTGTAGTCAGGGCTTTTTTCTGTACATCCGTGTTGCGTTTTGAGCATCTGATTCGTCTTATTAGTGTATGTTTTCGGGAAAGAAGGATATTTTCAGTCAGGAACGGCTTGACAGCCTGTGGCGATTCGCCTGCTCCATATTGATGGATAGCGAGGAGGCCAAGGACGTTGTTCAGGACGTGATGCTGAAAGCGTGGGCCCGTCCGTTCCCTATAGTGAATCCGGATGCATATCTGATTCGTGGAGTCAGAAACGCCTGTATTGACAGACTACGGTTGCGCAAGGAATTCACAAAAGACATACCTGAGGCTCCGGAAGAGAATCTCTTGGAGCAGATGAGCATAAAAGAGACTGTCAGATATGCCATCGGCCGTCTGCCCGATAACCAGAGAATGGTTGTTCATCTGAAAGAGATTGAGGGCTATTCCACTCAGGAGATAGCTCAGATGATGGGGCTTCAGGAGAATCATATAAGAGTCTTGCTCTCAAGAGGCCGTCAGGCTATGAGGGCTATACTGGAAAAGGAGATTGGTTATGAGATTTGAGATTGAAGATGTACGTAAGGCAGCCATGGCGTGGTTCGACGGCTGTGAGGATGAATCGCAGGAGATGCTTTTACGCGAGTATGTGGCTACTACACCGGATAGTGAGATTCCGGACGATTTGAAATGTCTGTCGGTAATGTTTACAGGATTCGTCTCGCTGGCCAAAGAGAGTGTGCCTGAAATCAAGTGCGGCAGACAACGTGTTGGAATATACCGCTGGTATTCCGCAGTAGCTGCGATTGCGGCAGTCGTGATAGCTGCTGTTGCCCTGTCTGCACGGAACCGCCAGATATATGGATTTGATTATGACGGCAGCAAGATAACCAGCCAGGCAAAGGTAATGGAGAGTGCGGAGTATCTGAACTGCCTGTCTCTGCTTGATGAGAATATGACATTCCTTAACGATATAATTGAATAATAGTAAGAATATGAAGAAGATTATTGCATTTGTATGTATGGCTACGGCAGCGTTGGCCGGTTTCGCACAGGATGAGCAGGTTGAGATTAACACTTCTGATGATAAGTTCTCAATGAGCATCGCCGGTTTTAAGATTGATTTTGAGTCTGACGGAGATAGGCATGATGTTGATACCATATTCAATGTCTCCAGCAACGGAAAGTCCGATAAATCATTTACTGTAACAAAAAAGAGAGCCGCCCATGTGAATTTTGACCTTATCGGCCCGTTCTATTTTGGTTGGAACAGCCTTGTAGGCTCCAACTATTACGGTGACTGGGCAGGGCAGGGTGATTTTCTGCGTCACTCCAGCGCATTCTCATTCAGTATGGGCTTCTGTCGTGTGTCAACCTCGCTCAATTATTGCGGCTCATTGAGATTTACGGTAGGAGCCAGATGGACACTTACCACATACAAGTATATGAATCATATGATTCTTGCAGACAATCCGCTTGGTAATCCTATGCCGGTGTTTAACAGTGAGCGTCCGGCGTCAAAACTCAGGACATCATACGTAGGTTTCCCTGTGGGCCTCTCATACAACAAGTACGGCTTTAGGCTGCGCGCCACGATATCGGCCGAATGGCTCACGAACTCATATGCCAGATTCATTGACGAGGACGATAAGTTCCCTATATCGGGTGTAAATAACTTTCGCAGTGCCGTCGAGCTGATAATCGGCTATCGCGGAATAGGCGGATATGTGTCTTATTGTATCACTCCGATCTTTAACGAGGGCTGTGGCAACGATGCTCACGCACTTACGGCAGGATTCCTGATATTCATGTAACTATGAATAGAATAGCGTTGTTGATAATAACAGTGATGCTGTCTTTGCCGGCGCTTGCACAGTCCGGGGCAAAGTGGAAGTCCGCGCCCGACAGTTGCAAGGATGCCGACGAGCTCTTTGCGGCATACTCCGGACGTGAAGGTTACCAGACAGTGGTAATGGGGCAGAAGATGCTACAGATGATGCAGAAGAAGACCGGCAAGAAATCCGATATGCTTAATAAGATTAAGCAGATCAGGATTCTGTCAAGCGAGACATCCGACCCTCAGCTGCTCAGCCTGGCCACTGTGCTGGGCACTGAGGAGTATGAGCTTATCTCGTTCACCGACGATAATAAAGAGACAACCGGTTTCTACATCAATGACTCCAATTCCGAGGAAAAACAGTTCCTTATGGTTGCCCATCGTGCGGATAAAGAGATTGTTATGGAAATAACCGGCAGTTTTGACGTAGCGGATATATCTCAACTCTCAACGTTCGGTACGGCCGCAAAACAGTAATGTCACAAATTTGTCACACATATTGTTTGTGTCTGTATGTGCTATAATTTAAATTTGTAGCAGAATTCTAACGGATACAGAGTATGGGAATAGGAAACGAGATTGCCGTCATCATTTGCGGAGTATTGCTGGTAAGCGTGCTTCAGGTTCTTGTAATCTGGCTTTCCATTCGCAGAAAGCGCGAGGCTAGAATCCTTATGGGAAAACTTGACGAGGTGCTTCGCTTTCAGAAAGAGTTCAAGCAGAACAATGTGGAGATTCTGCGGCTTCGTACCGGTGAGGCAGGAGAGGATAAGGCCGATACCCGTCAGGAGATGATGGACCTGTATCGCCAGAAACTTATGCTCTGCAAGGCGGAGTTCCAGAAGAGCGATGCCTCCGATATGCTCTCTGCCTTGAAGTACAAGCCGTCTGATTTCATCCCGGAGTCTGACCGCCGTCTGATAGTTGATACCATCTCTAAATCGTTTGTAGAGATTATTCAGGAATTGTACATAGAGGTTCCTGATATCAAGACAGCTGATATTGACACCTGCATACTATCGTACCTTGGCTGCGACAACGAGATGATTGGCTCCATAGAGTGCGTATCGGCCGCCGCCATCCGTCAGCGCAAGAGCCGCCTTGTAAAGCGCGCTCCCGAAGACCTCTGCGGTCTCTTCTTCACCACTGTAACCCTCTGATTTAATATTTGGTGCAATAAAAACAGCAAAAAAAAGCCCTGCACATATGTGTAGGGTGCTTTTTTGTGGAGCATACGAGACTCGAACTCGTCACCTCTTGACTGCCAGTCAAACGCTCTA
>CALDKD010000023.1 GCA_937898885.1 uncultured Bacteroidales bacterium
TGCGCTATGTACCCGTAGCCAAAAAGTGCACTATTTTGGCATTTTGCTTTGCCACTCGGAAAGCAGGGTGTATCTTTGCAATGTCAAGAGGAAAGGATAGCAGCAGGGTGGTGATGCGTTCAGTTCGGATTCCCTGCCTCCAACAGAAAGCACACCAGCTAGCCTGCCTCTGGGCAAAGCGATTACTAACTTTTTACTGAACAGAAAAAAACTTATTATTATGTCAATAAAACTTAAGGCCGTAGAGCGTATGCTTTCTGTTGGAAGTCACGCTGGTCAGTACAGATACATGCTTAGCGCAGAGTTGTATAACAAGCTTTCCGCAGCGAAAGTGATGAAGGAGGCTTCCCTCCGTAGCGGAATATCACGCGGAGCCATCAACGCATCCTGGGATGCCATAGGCGAGGTGATCAAGACCTGGGCCACTGAGGGCCACTCGGTAGCCATCCCCGGACTGGGTACAATGCGATTCGGCGTTCGCGCCAAGAGCGTTGAGAACGTGAACGATGTGGCCAGTAGCCTTGTGTCAATGAGAAGGGTAATCTTTACTCCTACCAGCGAGATCAAGCAGGAGCTGTCCGACACCAGCATCACCATCACCTGCTACGACCGCAACGGCAAGATTGTGAAGCGAGTGACATCGGGCGACAGTGGATTCGTTGAGGAGGATCCCGACGATAGTGACGCCGATGAGGGCCTTGACGAGACCGACGGCACCCAGGGCGGTGGCCAGAGCGGCAATCAGGGCGGAGCGTCCAACATCTTTGAGGACGAATAACAAAACCACCTGCAGAAGGTGAGTGAAAAGAGTGGGGTGCCGGGGAGAAAATCACCGGCACCCTTTTGTATAACCATAATGACAGTCAGAGAAATGAAACCATCTACTAAACAGGAAATACAGTTTTATGCCGCATACGCTATGGCGCTGCTTGGTGTGGTGCTGATAACGATAGCGCTTCTTGTTGAGCCCGTAGGTCAGATTCACCCGTCGGTGATAGCCGCATTCGGCGAGATCCTGACCTTCAGCGGCGCCTGCCTGGGTCTGGACTATCACTACAAGTCACGCCAGCAATGAATCAGCAGGGACAGGTACCTTGATTCAGCCAGTGAATCACCGGTACCTGTCCCTGCTGACTCGTTCCTGCTGATTCATGACCAAAGGGAGCTTGCCCACTTTGGCATGGCGGGAAACAGTCGGTTAATCAACTTTTTCTCACTCATACAGGACGGCTAAACTTCACCCAGATGGCCAGGTGCGGACGCTCCTGTGAGAGCCGTTTATAAAAACACTCGGGAACTCAATATCTTTTGTATCTATCCATTTGGCTATTAAGGCGGATGTCGTAACTTTGCGTCCGCAAAGCTCAATCAGATAATCAAAACATTAACAATATGGAAATCAAGGAGTACAAAGCCCCTCAAATTTTATGTTTATTTTTGCTGAAGAAAAAATTCCGTAGTATGAGGAGAATCGTTCTGAAAAACTTTTTTGCCGCTGTAGGGGTGACGGCGGCTTTGATACTGCAGCCTTTGCAGGCAATGTCCCAGAATCAGGTATCTGTCAGTACGGCTGTCAGCCGGGCGCAGACGTTTGCCGGTGGAAGTGCGGTGACCCATCAACCTGTGGCTACATTCAAGGACTCTGATGGAAATGCTGCGGTATATGTCTTTGACAACGCTGACGGCGGCGTGATAATCGTGTCGGCCGATGAAAGGACCGGACACAAGATTCTGGGACGGACCGGGCAAGGTAACTGGAAGAGTATTTCCCGGAATGAGGCATTTATGGATGTGATTCTGTCATACGCTGATGGTATAGACAGGATGCGTCATGCATCGGCTGCGGAACAGAAGGCAATGGCATTGTCCGGGTCAGCCGGGAAAGCGCCTACCAGGGCTGAATCACAATATCCGGCATCGGTCGAGCCGCTTCTGGGCGATATTGAATGGGGGCAGGGCTGGCCCTACAACCTGATGGTTCCCGTTGCTCCTGATGGCAGCCACTATCCTACAGGGTGCGTGGCTACCGCTACTGCTCAGGTAATGTATTACAATAAGTGGCCTGAGAGAGGACAGGGAAGCAACAGCTATTATTGGAACAACGTGAATCTGCTTGAGGCAGACTTCAGCCAGAGCATATACCGCTGGGATCTGATGCGCCCCAGCTATTCCGGCAATGAGAGTCAGGAATCGTGCAATGCCGTTGCACTGCTGCTGCATGACATAGGTATAGCCTTCCGTATGAATTATGATGTGACAGGCAGCGGGGCGAATTTCGACTACAAGGCAATGTATGAGAACTTTGACTATGATGCAGGAATGCAGCTGCTGGAAAGGCAGTACTGCAGCACCGGTCAGTGGGAGGATGTGCTGCGCAGCGAATTGGCTGCGGGCCGTCCTGTAATAGTCGATGGCGGAAGCCAGGGCGGTGCACATGAATTCGTTTGTGACGGATATGATGCCGATGGATACTTCCATTATAATTTCGGATGGAATGGCATGTCAAACGCATGGCTTGCCAGTTCTGCAACCGGCTATGACTCTTATCCAAGTCTGAGTTACGGAATCCAGCCTGACAAGGGCGGCCGCCCGAAGCTTTCTCTTTCATCGCGTAATGATTTCAAGTGGGAGAGCGGTGACAGCTTCAGTTGCGGACTTGATCTTCGTTTTGTTTATAAGGCTGCTGACTGTGAGTTGGGTATTGCATTGCGCGATATTTCAACCGGTGCCGTGTCTGTGTATAGTATAAACGTGTTCAGCGGAGCCGGCAACGATGGCCAATCATGGTACTACAACAAATTAGATTTCAAGCAGTCTGTGCCTGACGGCTCATATAAGGTTTATCCTGTGGCACGTGTACTTGGCGATGCTGACTGGTGTACATTCCCATCATCTGAGTTGAAACAGAGCGAGGTCGATCTGACGGTCATTAATGGCGTCAAGACCTATGGGAATAATGGCCTGGTTGATCCCTTAGATCCCGGAAAGGTGATGATTGACGGCGTTTATTATAGTCTTAACGATGACGGCAGCGCAGTTGTGACTTTCAAGAACAAGAATTACAACAGCTACAGCGGAAATGTGACCATACCGGATCAGGTTACATGGAATGATGTCACATACAGCGTTGACAGCATAGCCGGGAGCGCTTTCTCAGATTGCGATGGATTAAATGAAGTGTATGTCGGCAGAAATGTCACAGTCATTGATTTCGGAGCATTCAGCGGCAGTTCCCTGTCATCGATAAAATTTGCTGAAGGCAGCAGGTTTAGAATGTTGGGAGGCTGGGCATTCAACGCTTGCTCCAAACTGACTGACATTGCATTTCCTGATGGCTTCATGTACATAGGCATGTGCGCGTTCCAGAGCTGTTCCAATTTAAAGAATGTTGACATACCTGCAAGTACCTGTTATATTATAGATAACGCTTTCAATGTATGCAAAAACCTTTCGTCAATCCATGTCCATTGGGCAGACCCGTCAGATTGTTATGTATCGGACAATGCATTCGGGGGCTGTAATACCGCTTCCATTACATTGACGGTTCCTGCGGGAAAAGCCGGAATCTACAAATCGGCGAATGTATGGATGGATTTCATTATAGAAGAAGATGGTACTCCGATAGACCCGGTCGGTCCGGATGACGATCCATATCGTGCCGATGATCCCATGCAGCTTTATGTTCTGGGTAATGACGGCAACTGGAATCCTTCAGTTGCGTCATGTGTGTTGTCACGCACAGGCAGCAACCGTTCATACAGCGGTCTGGTGACTGTGAATGATGCAGGTGCCGGCATAGGTTACTTCTGTATAGGAACCCGTCTTGGCGAAGATTACGGTGACTGGATGACATTCAACGCATATCGTCTTGGTGCTGAGCAGAGTGACCTGCAGGTTTATACAGGCAACAGTTATCACTTATATGGCGGAAATGATTCAAGCTTCAGTGCTGCTGCCGGAACCTATGCGATAACCGTATGCCTGACCGATATGACAATGACGGTGTCCGATGCCAGCGGAATACGTGGCATAGGTCAGGATTCCGGTAAAGGCGGCAATGTAATGTATGATTTGTCCGGACGCCCGGTTACCAGTCAGCATGACGGAATATTTATATTTGAAGGAAGAAAAATTATCAGTTTCTAAGAACCTGTGTGAATGTGAACAGGGGACAGGTTCCGTTCACCAAGTGAACAGGGGACAGGTTCCGTTCACCATTTTTTCTCTGAAGATGAACAGGGGACAGGTTCCGTTCACCATTTTTTTTCTGAAAGCAATGACCTCTTT
>CALDKD010000024.1 GCA_937898885.1 uncultured Bacteroidales bacterium
CATAACGATGCCCCTTAACGGACATAGTCAGAAGGGCAAAAAATGGTTGGGAAAACGGCTTGCGTTGTCTGAGATTACAGTAAAAATCCTTAACAAATATCCGATGGCCGGCGCATTTATACCGTCGGGGAAATAGCCCGTAGTTTATGGATTTGCCACATACCCCTCTTTTTATTTCAGCGTAACATTGTTACGTTACGCAAAACAGTACATTGATGATACCATTCAATCTGTTTGAAAGCAACTACGATATTATCTATGATGATAACGGAATAGGATGGCATAATGTCTTGAACGTAAAAAATCAAATATTTTCGACTCGCTTCGCGAGGTTTTTTGCTTCTCTCAATGAGTTCCGAGCCTTTAAATGGCTCGGAACAAATAAATTAAATAAATCAAATGAATCGAATACGCGCTCCGCGCGGCTATTCTGAGACAGGACGCACAGTCATGCCACCGCCCGGAAGGTCGTCGCTCACGCCCCGAACGCCATCGTTGAAGTTGAGATACCTTCCGTAGTCTGTTGACCAACAGTAACCGTAGTAGCCCTGGCCGCCGACACCGTCGCTGTCGTCGTAAATACCAGCGGCAGGAAGGAAAAGATGAGTATCAGTGGCAGGTGCATAGTCACCGGTATTTTTGTTTAACTGGTTTTTGTCAGCATCACTTTTCGCCTGATAAACTATGTAGCCTGACATTCCGTTGTAAGGACTGGTGGGATAGTTATATGAATCTGTCCACTCCCAATAGCATTCGTCAATGAGTGCTTGCCATTGAGCCTCGCTTGGAAGAGTCCATGAGTGAGTTTTTTGGTTTGCATCTGTTTCACTGCCCCAGCTTTTTGCTGCATTTGAGGCGTAATCATCTTCTTGTTTATAGAAGTAGAATCCCCAGTCGTTTCCCGTAACGCCAGGTACTGCAACTGCTGTCACAGTATTACATGCGCCCACATTCTCCGTCGCCCACTTATAGCCAGCAAGTTCAATATATGCGTGACCGTTGATGCCGTCCGTCCACTTGGCGTAAAGGGTCATGTCTGCCGTCACATTCTTGGAGAAATCGTATGGTGTCGTGCAATCTTCGTCCGTACACCAGCAACAGAAGGCATAGTTTGCAGCAGTTGGCGTTGATGGGGCTGTGGCTTTCTGGTTCCATGCAACCTTAGCATCCTGAATGGCTTCTCCATGGCCTTTCATGTCGAACTTTACAGTCCACTTCTGGTCTTGGAAATCCTTTGCCAGAGTGATTCTACCCACGGTGTTGCGATTGACTGTCGGGAAGGTGGTGGAAGTCATTACGCACTCCTTGCCGTGAACATCATCCTTGAAGGTAATGGTCATCACCTCGTCTTTCTCAGGTGTTGAATAAGTTCCTGCTGGGATGGCGAGGTAGAAATAGGTGGCGGCAACGCCTACCGGCACACCGCTCTCGCCGAGGTTCAGCGTCACGCCTGGATTCTCAGAGTTTTCTGCCATTATTGCCTGACCGTCCGTTACCGTGAACTTTCCGCTGAGTGGCTTCTTGTTGGATTGCAGGGTGATGGAGGTGACTGTAATGCCTTCCGTCCTGGTGCTGAACACAATCTGCAGCATTGCTCCCAGGCTGGAGAAACTGACCACCTCGTTCGCCGTTCCCGATATGGATTGCTTGGCATACATCGGGGCTACCTGATTGTTGTTCTGGGTGGCAGGCCACACGTAGCCGTCGGCAGTCTTCAGCGAAGCGGGATAGAACGCCTCGATATTGCCGCTGATGCCCTGGGCTGGATTGTCCTCAATAAATTTGCCAATGGTGGTTCCCTCACCATTGCTCAGTGTGAACGTATTGCTTTTATCTCCGTTCTTCACGTAAATCTGCTCACCACCGTCCCACAGCACGTCATAGCTGTAGGCGTTGTGCGCTCTGGTGCTAATGCCGATGCTCTCGGCTATGCCCGTGAAGGTTGTTCTCTCGTTGGTTGCAGGTACAATCGTCTCGTTGTCCTGACTGCATGACGCAGACAGCAGGACTACGGCTGCCATGCACATAGCAGAAAAAATATTTCTTTTCATTTTATGCTTGCTTTAATGTTTGTTTATCTATCACTTTTTGCCAATTCTCTCTTCTTAGTTGAAGCCGGCATCATCTAAATCGACTTCCTCCTGTCTCGAATTGCCCAATGTCATCGGATCTCCAGGACTTCCACAAAGCATCTGCTGCGCTCTTAGTTTCACCACCTTAATTCGTGGTGTCTGATAAGTTTTCTTGTTGTTCATAATATTTAGAATGTTTATATCGTTACACTATAGCTTCTATCAGCGTGCGGCCGTTGAGCTGCACTGGTGGCAGCAAGCCCGGCCGCTTGTCCTTGTTGAAGCAGAAGGAGATGAGGTAGCCTGTCTGCATGTTGAAGTGCTCCAGATAGTCCGTGAGCTGTTCCTCTCCGCGTTCGTTGTAGGCATTGCCACGCCATATCTTCAGCTCGATGACATACTCATGGTTGTTGTAGTTGATGATGAGGTCGGTGCGTGTTTCATCGCGTGTCTCGGCTTCTACATAATAGTGACCAACGCCGTTGATGATCGGTCGTATGTAGAGTTGGAACTGCTTGCGACCTTGCTTCTCCACGAACTTGGTGTCCATCGTTCCGTCGGTGGTACGGAAAATTTCGTTGAAGTGCTCGGAGAACTTCTGTAAGAGCAACGGCATGTCCAGCCCATCGCCTTTGACGAACTGGGTTTTCTCAATGGATCCTACCGAGTAAATCTCTGATTCGTGTTCTTCTGCCATGAAATACTCATAGATTCGTGTCTCCATTATCCGGCAAGCGATTGCGAACGAACCGTTGTGGGCATTAATGATGTTGAACTGCTCTGCCAGCTGGAACGCCTGGTTGTCGGGATTGTATTTGCGGGATTCTCCGGAAAAGAGATGCTCTTTGAGCAAGGTTTTCAAGTCGGGGAACTGCTCAATCTTCTTGATCATGTCGTCAAAAAGCGTGTTGCGCTCGTTGAGAATGGCTTTCACGGCATTCAGAAGTCCCTCATGGCTCCAGTCGTTCTGCCCGTCCATCAACTGGCAAAGACGAGAGACAAGGAACGGATAGCCGCCGGTATAATCGCGAACCCATGATGCAACCTCCTCTGTATTCATACCTACATGATGGTCGGCCTCATAGTCATCAAGCATTCCCTTGATACCTATGGCAGAAAGGCTCATGTCAACGTCGAAAGGCACAGCAATGTTCCATGGACTGTTATACTGATGCTGTTCCTCTGGGCGCATCTTCAGTTTGAGGTTCTTGATGTCATATACCCCAGCGAGGATGACAGACTGGAAGGCGGGAATAACTTCACGATTAAGATACATTCCACGAAGTAATCCTAAAAACTTAAGGAAGGAAGAATGGTTTCCAGCCTGATCCACTTCATCAATAAGAAGCACTATCGACTTTTTGTTACGATGACAGATTGTGCTGATGAAATCAGTCAATTCCGCCTCTGTGCATCTTTCTTTATGTATATTGTAGAATGATTTGATTTCATTCCCAACCTCTTCGTCAAGTCCTTCTAAAGTGACCCATTTAAATTGTTGCGACAAGAGCCATACAAAAATAGAATAGAGTTTCTCTTCGTCAGCAAATGTAGAATCGGAAAGACCTTCAAAACTGATTTTGAACACACAGAATTCGTCAGAAAGTTGTTTGCTTATGGCTTCAAGTGTTGTGGTCTTGCCATACTGTCTGCCTCGGTTGATGCAGAAATAGTCACCATTGGCTATCATCTTGCGGATGATTTCCAGACGCTCGGTGATGTCCACCATGTAGTGCTCATTGGGGCGGCATGTGCCCGCTGTATTGAATTTCTTCATGATTTCCGTTGTGAAAAGTGTATAATTTGCTTTGCAGAAATACGAAAATAATCTCAAATATCTGCAAAAACACCTCTGAATCGATTCATTTTTATGAAATTTTATCATTTTCTCATTAAACAAGTGATTTTCTTCGCACGACAAACCAAAACATCGGCACATACATTTGGCATGAGCCCACCTTACTTCTTGCAGTATTCTAAACCGCATGCCGAAACATTTTGGCCAAGTAACAAAAACAGGCCTTATCACTCCGGGTAACAAATAGTGCGGCAACGTTTCTCTTTGATTCCTTATACAGCAAATAAATGCCCTAATCTGTTGCTTATTTGTTGCTCATAATTCTTATACCAATACACTTTATATTGATATTCAATATTATAACTACATTTATAAAGTTTGATTTATAATGTATTCAACCAGATGCTCCAGAAAGTTAAGCCAGGCATCCATATAATTGGTGTACCCTCGCCTGTTCAGTTCCGCCGTAAGCGCCTCCGCGGGGACGTCTTGACGCGTGTCTGAAAAAGCGTGACCTTCGCATGATTGAAAGAAGAACAGTCATGGAAGATCAATCCCAAAGCATCAGCCCGTCACCGGTGACGTTGGCCAAGCAGGCTCTCACAGAGAAGGTGTGGAATCTACTTGTCAGCGCATACACTGACAACCTCAGCCTTAACCTGGACCGGTTCCTCAGGCAGAACCATCTTAACCGTAAACGTGTCGAGGAGAACCTTGCAGAGTTCGGCCGCTCTTTCGAGTCGGCCCGCTTCGCCGCCATCATCGCCCGCCGTGAGCGGAAGAAGGCGCTCACCCGTGCCCGGAACGAGAAGGCCAGGGCCGACCTGCTCGACCCGCTGCTGAAGGCCCTGGCGGGCGCCGTGAAGGGGTCGGCCTACAACATCTGCGACGAGACCTACCACAAGGTCCTCGTCAATGCCGATGACAACGAGAGCCGCGGAAGCAGGAAGGGATATCTCTGGGATATGATTGCCCCCAGCCTCGGGCTTGCGTACTTCTTCTATGACGAGGGCTCCCGTTCCGAGGACGTCATCCTGAACGAGCTCGAGAACTACGAGGGCATCATCCAGTCCGACGGCCTGAACGCATACAAGAAGGTGGCGGCGAGGTCGGACGGCAAGGTCACGCGACTCTCCTGCCTGCAGCACTGCAAGCGCGGGTTCATCGACCTGCAGGGCAACCCCGACGCTGACTTCATCCTCGAGCAGGCGAACCTGCTCTATGCCAACGAGCATCAGCACAGCGCAGGCACCGACGGATGGAAGCCACAGGAATAGCAGCCCGGCGGCGAGAATGTCAGATAATTCATTCAATTCAGGACCCTTTTCTTTGCAAAGCCATCGGAAAGGGTTAATTTTGTTGGATTTATTGACAATCAACGAATAAAAATATGACAGACAACTTTAGAAACGCCTCGGACCAACGCATGCGGTACAGAGCACCGCTCGTGAAGGTCATTGAGATCAAGTCGCAGGGCGTGCTCTGCGGGAGCGGCCCGTCCCTGACCGGCTGGGGTAACGGCTCGGAATCCGATGGTGGAGAAATGATAGAGGAGGAATAGCCATGAGACACCTGTTCAGAACATTCATCCTATCCATGGCAGCAGCACTTGCCATGGCCTCCTGTACGGAGAAAGAACCCGAGATCAATCCCGGCAATGAGGACAAAGACGCCGTCTATCTGAAGATAGGCTCGGTGACAACGTCCGAACTCACCAAGTCGGCCATTGAGGGCAGCAAGTTCCCGACGGCGGATGCCGCATCCATCGGTCTCTTCATCGACGGTGAGGGCTACACTGGTACCAAATACACTAACGTCAGGTACACCAAGCCCGAAGGCTCCGACAGCTGGGCGGCTGACCCTGAGATAGAGCTTCAAGCTGCCGAGGCCACGGTCTACGGCTACTACCCGTATCAGGCAGGCATCACCGGTATCAGCAGCATCCCCGTCAGCTCGTCCGTCGACGGCGACGACTGGATGTGGGCGACGCCCGTGGAAAAAGTCAGCTCTTCCAACCCGGAAGTCAGCCTCTCGATGAACCACGCCCTCGCGCTCGTGGAAGTGACCTTCAACGTCATGGGCTATGCCGAAGGTTCGGAGATGACCGCCCTGACGCTCACCGCCGGGTCATTCGCGCAGGAGGGAACGCTCAATGCCACTAACGGCACATTCTCTGAGGTGACGGCCGCCACCGGTGGCTACCAGCTGCTCGCAACGGGCCAGACCCTCGCCCTGGAGGACGGCGTGATCGTCGCCAAGTGCCTCCTCGTCCCGGCAAGCACTTCGTCTTCCCGTCAGGACATGACCATAGCCTGCACCCTTGACGGCAAGAACCTCAAGGCCACCCTCACCGGCGGCAATGGAGTCACCGTGAAGAGCGGCACCAAGTCCACCGTCAGCCTGAACATCAAGGGCACGACGATGGAGGTCGCTGAAGTCAGTGTCTCCGGCTGGAACAGCGGTGCCACCACCGCCATTGTCGGCGGCCACACCGTGACAGTCACGGGCAACATCCCCGCCGAGATCTCCGCAGCTCTTGACATCACCGCCGATGACGAGTCCGTTGAGAAGGCATCCCAGACAGCAACGATCAGATATGACAAATCAGTCCTTAACGATGGCGTGTGTGAGCTCGTGTACAGCGTAGAGCCGGCATCCTGCAGGATCGACCACAATGCCGCAGCAGGCATCCTGACCGTGTCGGATGTGACCAAGGACATTG
>CALDKD010000025.1 GCA_937898885.1 uncultured Bacteroidales bacterium
ATTATCCATCTATTATTGAGAATACCATTAGTTATATCCCTCCTCGCGTGAAGATAGAAATCAGCTGCTTATCTATGGATGAGCCAACAGAGATACGTGAAATACAATCACTCATAGGTGCCAGTTTCAAGGATGAGGATACAGACTCCGAAAGTAAGATAAGGACTGTGATACCAACCCGAACATTCCTGGAAAAGATGTTCCTGCTTGCAGAAGAGTTTCAGAAAGAAAGCCCAAGAAGTGTGCGTATGACTCGTCATTTGTATGATCTGGAAAAACTAATGGATACTGAGTATGGACGTAACGCCCTATCCGACCGCATTCTTTATGATGCCATTGTTGAGCATCGTAAAGCGTATTATGCCTTAAAGTATGTAAACTATGACCTACTCAACCCTCAAAATATCAATTTTATGATTCCACGATCACAAATGGAAGCATGGAAGGCTGATTATGCTGACATGAGACGATTTTTCATTTATGGCGAATCATTGGAATTTGACGCATTGACACAAAGGATAGAAGAGTTGCATACAAGAGTGAGAAACTTATAAATACTGTTGTTTTTTAAATATAAGGAGAAAACTTTTATGGATTTATATGAAAAACAAGCCCGCGTTTATCCAGCCATTGTTGGAACTATTATCCCAATAATAATCACCTCTGCATTTGTTTTTACATTCTTATCAAAAGAATTATCATTCTGGATAATGATACTGGCACGTATCGGAACATTTATTCCAATAGCTCTTATTTATGCGGCTCTTGCTTATTGGATGCGTCAACAATTCATTGATATTTCAAAACACTTGTTCCAATATACGCTATTCAAGCAGGATGAGACAGAAATGCCAACGACCCAACTCCTGTTATGGAGTAGCCCTAAAAGAAAGAGTAGCCAAGATATTAAAGCAATTGCCAAGAAAATAAAGAAAGATTTCAATATTACGTTATTAACTGAGGAACAAGAGAGAGAAAACCCCTCTGAAGCAAAAAAAACTATTGTTGATGCCGTTGGTAAGATTAGAGAAGTAACTAGAGAAAACAAGAACCTGCAACAATACAATAGGATATTTGGGTTTTGCCGTAATTATCTTGGTGCTTGTGTTTGCTCTGTCATTATTATAATCCTTGCCTTGATTATAAATCTTTGTTTTAGTCTAGGTTTTACTTCATTGCTAGTTACGGCATTAATAATACAAATACTACTTGGGGTGTTGGCTTTTATGACATTAAGAACTAAAGGATATGATTACGCAAGAGCTCTCTTTAATGCATATACGACTGACACATATGATAAACATTAGGATAAAGCCAAAATGGCATATTTTATATCGACAGGAGTAACAAGTACTTCAAGAATAGGTTTTGTTATACCAAAGGCGGCCATTTCCTGTGCTTTTTTTTCAAACTCGCGATAATCAACAACACTAAAACTTTCAGGACCGTTAGGATGCGAGTGCCATTCTCCTACATATCCAAATGTTGAACCTGACCTACGCTCTATTTGTGATAGTTTTTTCCTTAAGCCAGATTTGCCCAGAATTAGATAATCATCTCTGTGTATTGTATCTTCTGGCGCCTCTATATTGTCAATAACATGTATTGTTTTTGTCTTAAGGTTACATTGTCCAATCAAATAACCACCTGTTTCACTATCTCCTGATGCTTCTGTTTGGTCTATGATGTCATTGATAACTTTATCAGTTATACGGACCTTCCAGTTGTCAAGTTCATAACAGTAGAACTGAGGTACATCTATTTTTAGAATCTGAAGACTACCATCTTCTCTTAATCTGTACATCCATCCGCCACCATCAGGATAATTGCCAGATAAGATCTTTTTGATGGTCATACTCATGGATGAAGCAAACAAAGAGATGACATCATCAGCAAGTATAAATGTCTCAGAATTACAACCCAGACCGACATTCAATAAAGATGACGGTTCATTAGCTTGCGCTTTCTCCGACATTAGATAGTTGGAAATATAAGAATCCGTTTTATATTGGGCATAAAAAGATACCAATATATCATCCAACCTTAATCCACCATTACCATCTTCGCTCAGTAGTAAACCAAACTTACCATTATCAAAAATTGCAGCGGAAATAGCTGTAGGTTTGTTCTTATTATTTATCAATTGATTAAATACTACTTTTGAAGCTGTAAAGTCTAGTATGTATTCAGGGGCTAGTTTTTTTATTAGTTCGGCGTCTTCAAGTATCTTCTTTATTTCTTTAACCGATGAAACTGCCTCCATGTTCTCATGATAGTAAATTAGGTTAGTAATTTTTCTCATTTCATCAGATTTGAAATGTGACACAGAGTTAAAAAGGAGTGCATGTCTACTCAAGTTGTGTTCACTCATAATATCAGGATCAGAGAATAAAATATTAGTTATCCCTGAGCGAACTAAATGTAAAGCAACCTTTGAGCCAAGTGCACCGCAACCAGCAATTATCAATGATGGATTGATCTCCGGATCCAGATTTGATATTTCATGTGCTTTATTTGTAGTAAAAGGAGACTCATGTTTATGGAATACGACCTTAGAGGAAGGTGTCAAGATTCTTTTGCCATCAACATCAGTGTCAAACAATACCTCAAAATTGACAAATTGATAAAAAGAATTGACTCCTATGAGTTTATTACTTCTCTTTATAGCCAAGATTACCACAAAACTTGCATGGCCTTTTAATAATTCTAAATCATTATCATTAACATCTTCTAGTTCGACACCATGCCTGGAAGAATACTCAATGAGTTCTGAATAAGTTCGGGGGAATCTGGTATCATATAAATCACATGATTCTTTGGATTGCCCCCAACAAACTAAACCAAATTGAATATTTTTTTCATTATCAAAACCTGATGTTTTTAATAGCCAAGTATTTCTACTGGTCAATCTTATGATTTTTTTCTCGGACCATCGAACAAAAAACTGTGGCAAGAAGTTTTTCTGATTATCAGCAGCCTTTTCAATTTCACTAGATAGTTGCTCATAATCATATGATAATGTTCCTGTATATCCTTCAAGCCTTAATGGTTCAAACTGACCTCCGTCTTCTATGTTCACACCTGAAGCTAAATCTTCGTACCATGATCGAATATGCTTAACAAAGTCCTCAATCTCCATATTGGCAAACCACTCATCGCCATCACCACGAAAAAGGCATATTGGTCTAAGGCCGTCCCTTTCACAATAGATATGAGGAGTACGAGCAAAATCGAAATCATTTCTCCCTATGTAAGCACGGGGTGCCCTATCAGGATATTCTGGAGAGAACTCCACAAACACAGACTCATTTGGGTTGACCAACGTGGTTGATGCGTCATATCTTGTTGGTAATTCAATAGATAAGGCCAACCTTATAACGATAGAGCTTTTATACTTATAGTATTTATTATCAAAAGAGACGCCATTCATTCTGGCGACTCTTTTAACATCATCTTGTACACACTGCGGAACTTCTGCTGGTGAGCACTCAGTAAACTGAGGAAAAACGTTATTTACTGCCATAGGATGACTTTCTTCCTGATGTTCCCGAGCTACCTATTGCAGCTCCTGTTGAACCAGACTGCTGATTCTTGTCCTTCCTTTGGAAACCACTGGAAGTAACTTCATATATAACAGGTTTAGGGTTCTTAGAATCCGGTTCCTCGGCTAAGGAAATAAATTTGTCTGATCCTATTAGTTTTATGTACTCTTCCTTTGCCGGATAATGAGGAGGATTATCATCATCGTCCTTGATTTGCTTTGATGAAGCTATTATTATGGCTCCACTTGTTTTATGTTTAGTGATTAAGTTCTTAGATGAGTCTACAGGCGTATCAGTTACACCCTTCTTGTATGGGACATCATTGAAGTATGTCCATGAACAATGATGAGGTGCCATGAAAATGTCAAAATCCAATTTTTTATCATTGTTGTGGTTTTTGCTCTGATTCTGAATTTCCTTCCATATATAATGGTCTGCATCTCCACCAAACAGATATAACGCAGATGGTTGAGTATCAGAACTAAGATACTTAAATCTTGCCTGCATCACTATGGATGTCCCGTTTTTATCGGCCTCAGCTCTACCCTCCACCAAGCTATCTTTAAATGGAGAATGGACAAAGAACTCCAGTAAAGACATTTTTTTACCATTGATTTCTTTTATTGAGTCACCAGGAATATAAGAGGGTACCTTGTCATATCTTTTATTGCCATCGTATCCGATAATAACAAGTCTGTTACCAGCCTTATCTTTAGCAGGAGAGTTGTCATCATATAAATTACGACGTCTGTTGGCTTCTTTTTTCAAGGCCTTTGCAGAGGAACTTGTTGCATCAGTAAACAACATTGGGGTTACCATCAACTCATCAATGATAACCAGATCATTCTCCTTATCAGAATCTGAATATTTATCTGGATCACCTAAATAATAGTTGTTGTCTATTCCACGACAATGGTCTTCGTCTGGATGTGTCAGCATAAACAAATCAAGGTGATATCTTCCCTTGTTATCAGTAACTAACTCATTTAATATATCACTCATAACATCATAACAATCATTGTTATCTCTGATGTTAGCATCAATTTGAACTGTGGCATTTGGAACCTTGATCAATACGGTATCACCATTGTCTACAGGGTAAAATTTAATCTTACTCATTTTTTTAATTTTTTTAATGTTTCATTAATTCGTTTTCATTAGGAGAGACGGAACTTACATTCATTATGTGCATTTCGCTTTAATAAATTATAACAAATGCCATGCCAAAGTAAATATGACCTTACTATATAATTGAAATCTGTATGAACTGCCACCTTGGCAGACCATCATTCTTTTGCACCTCATTTGTGATTGGTGTTTTTGCGTAGGTTCTTGATCTGTGTTTTATTTTTGGCAGGTTTGTTTACGACCGTCTGTCATTTGCGCCAGGTAAATCCGGGCTTTGAAAGCGTGGGCCAGAATATCCTGACGTTCATCAATGGAAAGGTCTATGAATTTCATTTTTTAGTTAATGTATTACGCACCCATATAGGGGCAAGTTGAATATCATGGTTGTAATCATCATGGCTTACTTGAGCCAGATGGTTCTTTATTATGGTCATTTGGTCAATGGAAACATTGTCCTGACCAATCTCACGCATGGCGGCAACAATCAATGCCATCAATTGGGACTGGAAAGCAAACATACGCATGTTAGAAGAATGTTTGAAAAAGATGCCACGGCCCTTGCCTATGGACACACGACGTTGGGAGCCGTCAGTGATAAAGACCACATTGGCAGGAATCTGAGTGCTAAGTCCAAGTTGGTAAAGGGCGTATGAGCCGGTGGGAGCAATGCGTACCTT
The DNA here is from genome assembly GCA_937898885.1 of uncultured Bacteroidales bacterium. Taxonomy (GTDB): domain Bacteria; phylum Bacteroidota; class Bacteroidia; order Bacteroidales; family Bacteroidaceae; genus Colenecus. Next base: position 5,348 of record CALDKD010000025.1, read on the forward strand.
ATCACGTGCTGCTATTCCTAATGCTATCTCCTCAACAGACGGAGGAATGAGACCGCTACCCCATTTTGTGTCAACCTTGGGATAGTAGTAGATGCCTTGAGCTACGCGAATAAGTATATTGTTCTGACATAGCCGGACCAATGCGGAACGGACAGCATCAGATGAGCCCAACGAGGAAAATGAATCAGGAAAGAACAAAGTTCCCCTTTGAGATAGTTCCACCTGGTGTTTAATGTCATTATATGTACTCTGGCTTGCCATATATTTATACTGCTTCTGCCACAAAAATATGATAAATTTGTGGCAAAACAAAGCATTGAGAAACTAATTATCAAAGTGGATATGGGAGGAGGGTTGTGGAAATAGAAAATTAATGTTTATATTTGCGGCGCTAAGGGGCTGAGGCTCCGGAGCATTTTTTTGAAGAACGAAGCTTTCGTTTTACTGAGGTGTTGAAATAACGGTATTAATTCATTTCTCCTAGGTAAGACAAGAGCCAGATGTTTATGCTTGGTATATGTGCCGCCCTAATGGGCTTGCAGACATATCCCTTCCCGCATGGCCCCTAATCATCACCGCCCCGAACAATGAGGAACCTGAGAGCAGCGTCGTGCATACTTCTCGTCTTCCTCATTCTGTCACGTCCCCAGTCCGATGCCATGCCGCCTCCGCCTCATAATATCTGTCACAAAAACGTTCTGACCGTTAGGCTGTCTATTCGCTGAAATTGCTTACTTTTGCAATATACAGTAAGAGGTAGCAGAGCGTTATTCCAATACGCCACCTACTTATATGTAATAAAGAATGCGGCAAAGAGTAGTGACAACCAGATTGTTTTTCCTGCGTGTATCGGTAGCAACCATTGCACTGTTTCTTTTGTGTGTATCATGCTCGCATCCAGGGTCGTCCAAAGTCCGGGACAGGCACAGCGTCGCGATACTTCTTGACAGGGCTGAAAGCATGCTCGGCACGAATGACAGTACCGCTCTTGCCACACTGGACAGCATCGATGCCACTGCCATCCGGAGTCGTAAGCTGAACGCGCGATATGCGCTGCTGTATTCCGAGGCCCTTTACAAGAACTACATTCCTGTAGCAAGTGATTCACTCATTATGGAGGCAATCCGGTATTACTCAACTGGTAGCGACATCAGAAGTCGTTTCCGCGCATTTTACCAGTTGGGGTGCATCTATTCTGAATTGGACAGAAAGCCGGATGCTCTTCTGGCATTCACTCAGGCGGAGCACCTTGCCTCATCTGTTACCGACGATTACCAGTTAGGGCTTTTGAACACCCAGTTGGGGCTGGCATTCTTCAATTCCTTTGATTTCAGCCGTGCATTGGACTATTACAATGCAGCCTACACACATTATTCAAAAGCAGGTAAGGAAAGTCATGAAATGCACGCTTTGTATGATATTGCCAGTTGTCAGTTGCAGCTGAACAATCTTGAGCGGGCATACACATTGTTTGATTCAATTCAGACAATGGCATCCAATGCAGGGGATTACTATCTGCTGTACAACTGCCAGCTTAACAAACTGAACAGCTCAATGCTTTTGGGTGATAACTTACAGGCGGAGACCGATATGGAACAGATTACGGAACTGTTCGGAGATGCCTTTGACGATGCCATCTCGCTTTCAACCTTTGCAAAATACAATATTCTTGCGGGCAATCTGCAGAAAGCGCGACTTTATCTAGATGAAGGGTGGAACAATTCGAACTCCATATCAGATTCGGTATTGATGTATGAATATGAATCTCAGATATTGGAAAAAACTGGACACCTTGATTCTGCAATTGTCCAATGCCGGAATTCCATAAATTTGGAACGCTTGAATGCTCAAACAGTTAACGGAAAACCTCTTGCCGGTACTATGAGCGACTACTACAAGAACCTCTCTGAAATAGAAATGCTGAAGGCATCGCGCAATCACTATGCCTTTGTCTTATCCATTTTCATCTTTGTAGCGGCAGTTGTAGTATTCATCCTGTCAATACGTTCCCGCCGTCTGAAGTATGAGTCAGCGCGTCAGTCTCTTATCATTACCATCAATGAACTGCGATTAAAGGAAAATTCTGACAATGAGACAATCAACCGGCTTAATGCAAAAATCAATGGCCTGTTCAGCCGTCCGTTGCAGGAATTGGATTCCGTCCTGTCAAAAATGATAGATTCTGATGCGATAATATCTTCCGGATATATCAAATCGGAAGTTGAAAGAAAAAAACTTTATCAGAATCAGACGAGTGTTTTCTACGAGGAGATAAAGCGTAAATTCGACTTGATTGTCTCAGACAAATATCAGGATGAGTTGGATGAGATTATCAACTCATCCTGTGACAATATAATGGAACAGATAACCAGCGGGCCATTTGCCATATCAAAGAAGGATTTGCTGATATTAAGGTTGTCCATAGCCGGTTTTTCCCCTAACTCCATATCTTATCTTACAGGTATTACCCGTGCATCCGTCTATAAACAACGGCAAAGAACCATTGAAAAAATCGAGACAACTGCGCCTGACTTGGTTGTAAAATTACGTAATATACTGAATATAAGTTAGTTAAGCGTTAAATGGGGGGGGGTAATGATATAATCTGCTGATATTCAAAGGATTAATCCGAATGTCCAATCCGGTCTGCAAAATTCTTTGCATTCTACTGAATATCAATAATATATAGTTGCCAATGTCTAACAATCATTTGCATTTCTAACGTTTTATCTTGATTCAACTTCGTACTTTTGCATCACAACAAATCACAAAAAATGCAAAAATATGAGAACGGAAATCAAGAAGTATGTCCTTAGTGTTTTGGCGATTATCGCTTTCGGTCAGATGCCAGTATTGGCTGACAAACCAATTCAAAAAGAATGTGTAGGAAGAGTAATCATTGTAAATATAATGGTACACCCACGCACAGAACTTCCGGATTGTTATTATTACAATGGTTCTGTTTACATTGAATGCTCAGATTCAGTTACAGGCATTGACTGCACAGTGACTCGGTTTGAAGACAATTCACAATGGAGTAGCAGAGTTGCAGGAAATACTCTGCAAGTCCTTACATCGTCAGATTCGGGTTTGTACAGTGTAACATTTACATTGGCAGACGGAAGCTCATTTTACGGAGAATTCCAAATACCTTGACTCAGTCTGAATTATTTGTTTCAGGAGTCAATAGCGTGTTATGAGAGAATTTGGAGTTTTCTTCCTCACTCTTATTTCAGTCATCATGTCCGGCTGCATCAGACAGTCACGCCTTGACTATGCCCTTGATTCAGCCGGCTCCAACCGTACGGAGTTGGAGGCCGTGCTGGACCATTACCGTTCAGCAGACCCCAATCCCCAGAAGCTGCGTGCTGCAGAGTTCCTGATAGAGAACCTGCCTGCGCACTACTCATACGCGGGTACAGAAATCCACGAATACTATGATTACGCCGCCCGCATTCTGGCCGACACCGCACTGACACCGGAGCAGCAGCGCGACAGCCTGCTCTTCATCACCGATGCCAAGTATGCAGACCTGCCCAACCATACCATACCTGACGCACAGATCATCACCGCAGACTTCCTAATAGACAACATAGACAAGTCCTACACCCAGTGGACCACATGTCCCTGGGCCAGCCAGGTCACCTTTGACGAATACCTTGAATGGATGCTGCCATACAAGGCCGTGGAACTCCAGGAACTGGACGCCTGGCGTGATTCCGTTCTGAACCATTTCAACTACGGTTACACGCATCCCATCAAGAACGATGTCGAATACAACACCACAATGGGCGTTGCCGACATGCTCCGCAACGAATGTCAGACCAAAATGAACCGTTACGGCCTGTACACACGTGCCGGTCTGCCACTGCTGAGCGCACATCTGTTGCCCAACCAGACCTTTGGCAACATACCGGACTATGCGCTCATGGCCGTACTGCTTATGCGCAGCGCGGGAATCCCAGCAGTACTTGACGAAACACCAGTTGGCGCACGGTACGAGGCTGCAACAAAGTGGTACGTGATAATAGCCGATAAGGGCGAGGAAGAGGCATCGGAATGGGACCTTTCCACCAACATAGGATGGGGCTTTTTCCCGTATGAACGCGGTCCCAAGGTCTATCGTAACACATACGCCATAAATCAGGAACGCTGGGAATACAGGCAGAACGCCAAGTATCTGTACCCGTTTGACCTGGGCAAGAAGGACATGACATCAAAGTATTTCCTTACATGCGACTTGGAAATCCCAGTTGGAAGGAACATCAGAAAACAGTTACAGGACAAATATGTTTATATAGCATCGGCCATCCGCAAGACAGACGAGAGTTCCGTCCAGTATGGCAGCGGTCGTCCCGAGCCCGATGGCTGGCAGATTGTCGATTTTGGAAAGATCAGGAACGGCAAAGCCTGTTTCCACGACATGGGCCGCGAGGTGCTGTACCAGGCACTTGGTTTTGACGGGGACAAACTGATTCCAATTACCGAACCGTTCATCCTGCACAAGGACCGGAGCATAGAGTATGTATGGGCTGACACAATACAGTCGCAGTATCTTGACAAATGGAAGAACAACGCCTTATGAGAAAATCTGGAAGACATAGCCGCATTTCATTTGTCGGACTTGTGCTGATGGCAGCAGTCCTGCTGCCGGCTGTACTGACTCTAGGTAGTTGCTCACAGGACGACCTGTACCTGCACTATGCTCTGAAGGCCGCCGGTGACAACAAGGCCGAACTGAAGGACGTACTCAGGTATTACCGTACCGAAGACAAGGACCCGCTCAAACTCAAGGCTGCCAAGTACCTTATTGCCAACATGCCTGCGCATTATTCATATGCTGACACAGCAATGGTGAACCGCTACTATGATGTGGCTCTGCAGATATTGAAATCCGGAAAGAGTGCCGAATGGCAGCGTGACACCCTTCGGGTAATCAGCGAAAGGGATTTTCCTGGCATGAGTCAGAATGTGGTGTCCGACGTTCAGGTCATAACCTCCGACTACCTGATATACAGCATAGATCATGCCTTCACCCAGTGGCGAACAAGACCTTGGGCAAAGCATCTCACTTATGAGGAGTTCCGCGACTGGCTTCTGCCGTACAAGGTGGCCGAGTTGCAGTCTTTCGATGCATGGCGTGATACGCTTTCCGCACACTTCTGTGACAGCATCGGTAATCTGCCTGTCGGTGACGACAGATGCAGAACTATCTACGGAGCATTGGACATTGTGAGGACAGAGATGGTGAACAAGCTTCAGCCTTGTATTGTATGGGAAAATTCAGCCGGTCATCCGCTCCTAAGTGCTGAGACTATGGCATACATGACCTACGGAGCATGTCTTGATTATGTCACAGCTGCGACTGCTGTCTTTCGCAGTCTTGGTCTTCCTGTTGCTATAGACAACGTTCCTGTGTGGGGACGCAATAACCGGGGTCACTTCTGGTTCACGTTCCTTTCAGACAACGGTATTGAAGTCCCGACCGAAGAGGATGTTACATCACCGGCAGGGTGGGGGTTCTTCCCATATCAGCGGTTTCCGAAAATATATCGTACGACATACGCTATGAATCGCGATGTCATCAAGTACCGGTCAAGGGCCAAATCCGTTCAGAAAATCGGTATATGCAAGCAGGATGTTACAGGTCATTACTATCGTACATCGGATATTGAGATACCTGTATGGGAAAATGTAAAAATGAAGGACCGTTTTGCATACATTATAGCCGTCGTCAACAACAACGGTCCCACATGGCAAGTTCTTGACTTTGGAAAGATTAAAAAAGGAAAAGCCTGCTTCACTGGAATAGGCCGTGAACTTCTATACCTTGCAATGGGTTATGACGGTAACGAACTGGTCCCAATATCCGACCCTTTCATTGTGCAGAAAGACGGTAGCATAGAATACATCAATTATGACAATTCAATCACTCGCACCATCGAAATTCGTCGTAAGTTCTACGAATCGTACAATGTGGTGGAGCAGCGTCGAAAGTTACTCGGGGCCAAAATACAATGTGCTGACCGCTTAGATTTCAGTGATGCGAAAACACTCTACGCAATTGATACAACAGCCATCTCAGACAAGATACAACTGCCAGAAGAAAAACCTCATCGCTATTGGCGCTATCTGTCACCTGATGATTCTTGGGGAAGTATTGCAGAACTGGCTTTTTATGATGAATCTCAAACTAAACTAAATGGTATCGGTATTGCAAATGAAGAAGCTGGTCAGGATGCAATAGAACGAGCTTACGATGGTAATCTGTTATCTAATTTTGAGATTAATCAACCAGATGACAATTGGGTAGGTATGGATATGGAAAGTCCGACAAACGTGAGATATTTTAGCGTGTCACCCAGAAGTGATGATAATGATATTTGTCCAGGCAATGAATATGAACTGTTCTATTTTCATGGTGCCGAATGGTGCTCACTTGGTTATCAAAAGGCTGGGAGTAATATACTGTATTATGATAACACACCAATAAATACCATTTTGTGGCTACGAAACTATACTCGTGGCAATGACGAACGGCCGTTTATTTTGGATGTAAATAATCAGATTGAGTGGTGGTGATGATTTTTCCTTAAAGAAGGTAATAGAGATTATTAAAGGATTGGAAAATAGGATTTTTGATACCCAGACCCTCGCAAAGTTCAATTGTCATGTCCTTCAATCCAAATCCTAATTGCTAAACTAAAAACTGAATGCTGCAAAGAAATATAAATACTGTTTGTTTAGTTGATGACTAATTTTAAGAGTCGACATTTTTTATGGGAAATTAAACATTATTGAATTTAGAAAACTTAACTCATTAAATTTCTATCAAATGAAAAGGTATTATTCTATTTTTTTTGTTTCTGTTGCATTAGCTTGTGTCTCATTCGTTATGGGATTATCTGCAAACAGCAAAAGACAGTTGTTATTAGGTAATGTATGTGCATTATCTGATGATGAGAAGCCAACGGCGACCCACCGCAAAAGTCATAAAATTAGTACTTCTTGCAATGGCTTAACTTATCATTTTTCTTCAACTATTGGTTATTATAGTTCAGATGGCAAAAAATTTGGATCAGAAATAGCGGGTGAATTAAGTTCTGGTAAATTGCTTAAAACAGTTTATGCAGATGGAGGTATTACTGGAAAAGCAAATTATATATGGAACGGTAATTATGGTGGATCACAAGGAATAAATCTAAATGTGACATTTGAGCCAGAACTGGCATCTCCGACAGACATGGAACTTTGTGATGGTCCTTATGATGAAAAGGTGGATTGTTATAAGAATGATCCATGCTCCAGTTATATTAATTCGATGCTTAGTGTTATATTAAGTTCTTACGGATTGAAGCTTGTTGATATTAATTGATTTTATACAGTCAAATTCTACTGCTCGTTCTATCCTGGTAATGGGCAGTAGACTTTTTTGTTATTTTGTTGTTTTACTACTACCGATGCGATAAATTGATATAATAATTTGTAACTTACTATAGTTTAATGCTTTATATGTGTTTTTGCTTGTTCGCGATTTGAATCGCATTCCGATGCGATAATTCGATGCCAAGTCGCTGCAAGTCATTAACTACAAATTATATAGGGTTCGCTGAATAATATCAAATCGTTAAACATCAGCAAAATAACCGCTGTATTTCTTGCCGGAATCATAGAAAAAGGCTATATTTGGGCATAAGTGTCCCATGCGTGTCCGGTAAAAATGCCGGAACTTGTTGAGGCAGACAAGATATATCTGAACCGCCGTAACCGCCGCATAATGAAGCTGCTGCACATCAAAGTGGGCGGCAAGCCGTTGGGACGTCCTCCAAGGCCGATGCCGGAAAAGAGGAATATGAGGCTCTCATGGCCCGATACTCTGGAGAGTGCAATGAAGTTGAAGGCACTTTCGGTATCGGCAAACGAGTTTATCGTGCCAACAACATCAGAGCAAAGCTTGCAGACACCGGAGAAAGCTGGTGCGGTGCATGCTACTTTGCAAAGAACGTGATGAAGTTCCTGAAAGAGCTTCTTCATGCCCTTTACGAACTGGCAGATTATGTTCGGAATTGGATTGATGAGATTGTAAAATCCGTAACGTTGACCGATTACCGGCAACTATGCGCCTATACCGCGAAAGTTTGAAACGAATTATTCAGCGAACCCTATTTATTTGGCTACAAATGATATATTTATTGCGTTATTAGACTATATTAACAACCTTTTTGATTCGTGTTCATGCATAGATTTTTCAAATTCATTTTGAGTATGTTCATTTTGAACATTTTTCTATTAACGATTGATTCGTGTCGTAGTCAAATTGAAGACGGCAAATTGAACGGTTTCCAATGTAAAACAATCAATGTCGACCTTCTTTCAAACGATTATGTTGATTGCGATAGCCTTTTTGATGTTGTGCGTTTCATTAAGTTAGAAACAGATAACAAATGTTTTATTGGGAAAATAGATAAACTTATTGTTACAGATAACGAATTTGTTGTTGTTGATAAGCAAATATCAAAAAAGGTATATGTTTTTAATATGGATGGTTCTTTCAGGCTTTCACTATCAAACAATGGTCGAGGCCCACAAGAGTATTTAGGAATTTCGGATGTATTCTTGATGAATAATGATTCGGAAGTGGGAATCCTTGATAATGAAAATGGCAAAATAATGTGTTTTGATTTTTATGGACATTATTTGAATGCCATAAAAAATGTTCCTTGGTATACTTCAATTGAGACCATAGATACTTGCACCTTCGTAGGATATGATTTTTATAATGTTTTGGAGGATAAAAGGTCTTTTGTTGTACAAGACTACCAGAGTAATATTGATTATGTCTTTGGAAGTAACTGTTATTCTTCGAATTTTTCTTACGGAAGAGAAAAGAATTTGTACAAGAGCAGTGAAGGAATTATGGGCTCACTAAATTTTGAAAATACAATATATAAGTTTACCAAAGATTCTGTAATGGCATGTTATAAAATACTTACAAATCCTCCAATCTTAGATGATTGTAATATTAAGACTGATAAGTCGTTTGTCGAGCGTAGAGATAAAATGGGTTTTTTCAATGGGCGTTTTATCAATTCTGAAGATGTAATTCTATTCTCATTATCAACACCTCAATCAATAGATTTAAATTGTATTTACCTTAAAGATAAATGTAAAACAATGAAAATCAATAATGCGACACGTGATCCCAAATTTGCGTTATGGTCATTCCCTGTGGAATGTTCAGATAATGGTTTCTTTTATCATATTATTTCCGCATCACGTGCTTGTGGACTCAAAGATTTTCTTTACATGGAAGATTTGAATGATGCACTCTTGGATTCTTTGTATTTTGGATTGACGGCTGACTCAAATCCTATAATTATGGTTACAAAATATGATAATGAATAATTCCACGAAATTATTAAACATAGCGTTAATCATCTTACTATCTTCTAATATATTTTTGTTGTGCATGTTGTTTCGGCATAATAGATTAGAGCCTTTAGACTTATTTGATTCCACGGATTATGAATCCACTAATTACGTCACTTCGTATCTTGATATATTGGAAAATGATGGTTTAAGCATGGATATAAAGATGATTGATGTTTTCAATGATTCAGTCATTACAACTAGGGATTTATTTATGAGAAATGATTCTATATTGTATTTAGTATGTAGAAT
>CALDKD010000026.1 GCA_937898885.1 uncultured Bacteroidales bacterium
AGCCGATAGTGAAGGCTGTCCTGAAAGGGATGGGCATCACTGACCGGTGGCGGGACAGATAACGGCTGACCGCTGAGTAAACATATAGAGGCTGCCCTGATGGACGGAACGGAGAGGCTTTTTGAAAAAGCGTACCGATTCGCCCAGGGGACATTATTGTCCATTAGCCACAATGGAACAGTGCTCTAATGTGAACGATAAAGGGAGTTTGTCTCATACTCCTTTCCTTGACAAGAAGAGATAGGCACCGAAGGCCGCAAAGATGATGCTGGCAATGAGAACTTTGATATCAGGAATCATAATGACCGGTAGATGAGACATCTTTATTTCGCCTAAATCAAGCCAGCAATAGATCGCCAGAAGGGTGGCCATAAGATTATTGCCAGCGTGAAGTGCCGCACTGTACCAGATGTTTCGAGAGAAAATAAACACTAATCCAAAGGCGAATGCCCCGAATGCAGATCCAGCGAAGTTGCGAACGTGAAGTATACCGAATAACAATGCCATCACAATGCAGACAACAACTTGGGCACCTCGTCTTCTGAAAGGAGAGACTGCCATCTGTCTGAAGCATAGTTCCTCGAGCACTGGTGCAAGCAGCACTGCGTGAATGCTGCTGAAAAGGTCCCCACGCAGTTCCTCGGCCGAATAGGTTAAAGGTTCCATCTGCAAGTTGTTGGAGAGTGAGGCAAGGCTATAAACGATGTATTCCTGAACAAGGAAGAACAGTGGAGCAATCAGTAATATCCCAGCAATGATTTTGAAGTTCGGTCGCTTTGGTGGAAATTCAGCAGCCTCCGAGAAAACCTTCGGCTCAACATTGAATCCGATATAATAAGTGAGTACTATTGCTACCAATGTCAGCAGCCAGGATAGCATTTCTCCACTGACACTCTGCCCTTCATCTGGCATCGGTAATGACGTTGCATATATCAGCGAAAAACCAACTGCCGTAGCAATGATTGGCATCAAAGGCTTCAAGACTTTGGGGAATATGCTCATTTCTTCAATAGTGCAAATTGCAATTTACTTTTTCTTGGGATTTGATGGGAACCAGCCTTTGGCTACCCTCTTTTCTTGTTGAAACAGTTCCAGTATCGACCAGAAACAGCTGAAACCTATGACGCCCAATATCGCCGAAAATACGCCATCGGACAGAAGCGATGCAATGCAGAATCCCAGTCCGACAACTGCGAACAGCCACCAGCATCCCTTACCCCAATAATATTCAGCTTTGATTACAATAGGATGGAATAATCCTATTATCAAGAATGCGGATGCACCAAGTATGATTCCTGTCCAGTCCATAATTGCAATTTATCTTATTCCCATTCGAAGTTGTCTTTATCGGCACCTATCTCGAAATGCAACTTTGCTATGCCAAGGTCCATCTGGGTGTAACCGACAAGGGACGTGCTTCTTTTTGCCAGGACCTTCGGTTTCTTGCTTTCACCATCGAATCCCACATACTCGAAATGGAACTTCTGCTGATTGACGGCGGTAGGGGTGAACAAGGCTGCCCTAACGCCGTCGTTGAACCAGCGTGGAGTGATGTCGCTGGCGTTACTTACTTCTTTTGACGACTTAATCTTGTGCGAGACACCCTGATTCTCACCATAGCCGATAGATATGACACAGGCAACCTTCTCACCTTCATCCAGTACGAAAGCGCCCGGGGTCTTGCTATAGCTCACGCCGACCCAGCAGGTGTTGAGCCCCAGCGTCTGTGCAAGGAGCACAAGCTGCTCACCATAGTAGCCGACTCTTTCATCAAGGTCATCGGCTTTCTTGCCAGCCATGACAAGGTAGTTTCGGACTCCTCTGAACTTGCCATACTTGGCCATGGCGCAAAGGAAGGCTTTCGGCTCATCGAGCACGAGCTGGACGTGAAGGCCGGCAACTGCATTGACCTCATCAATCTTCTGCTGAAGGGTGGCCAGCGTATCACCGGTTATTGGCTGGTCTGTATAAGCCCGGACAGAATGGCGGGCGAGTATAGCTTCTGACAGTGTCATTTCTTGTTACGTTTCTTAATCGGTCCTTGATGAGGGCCGCGGTTCAGTTCAACGCCATTGCGGGCAAGGACGCGGAATACACTGGTTCTGCTTCTGTAACCGCTGGCTTTCCAGATATCATCGATGGAAACTCCCGAACTGTACATCTTGACTATGGACATTTCCCGGTACAATCTCAGCTTTGACTTGATGGCTCTCGGTGCAGTGCTCTGTTTCTTCTTTGAGCGGACAGCACGCCGCCTGAGTGCTGCTGCTTCAGAAGACATGTTTCCTATTGTAGAAAGGACATCTGCTATTGTGGTGTACGGAAACAGTCTGCCTTCCGAATCTATCTCGTCATGGATGCTGATGATACGGAGACCATACTGGTTGCAGAGATCCAGAAAGGCTCCAAGTTCACGAGTGCCACGCATGGCTTTGCTGAACTTGCTGATGACGATGGTGTCATTATGGGCGCAATTGCCGAGCAGCATTCGCCACTGCGGACGCAGTTTCTCCTGTGTCTCGGCTTCCTCGATGATGGTCTCACAGCCGAAATCCTTCATCCATTTCCTGTCCTGCTCAAGGTTCTTGAACTTGTCTGAGCAGAAGATATAACCTGTTGTTGACATTTGCTTATTGATGAATTCGCAGCAAAGGTACTCATTATTGTCAATTCGTGTTTATCACGCATCTACCGTAGTCGTGGATTTATTTTCCCCTCTTTACGATGCGGGCAAACCGGCGGGCGGAGATGCGGACCGGCTCGGTGGTGAGTTCGGGAACGTTGTATGAGCAGAGCCTGAGGGTGTTGGAGAGTGGGTTGCGCTGGGGTACGGTGAAAGGTTTGGAGAAGGTTCCGTCGGGCTGCAGGTGCGAAAGGTACATCCTTGTGAAGGCACCATCTTCCCGGCGGCTGCTGAAGAGTATCCAACGGCCATCGTGAGACCAGGAGTGGTAGCTTTCGGAATAGTTGCTGTTCAGCTCACTCAGAGGTCTCATTGTGCTGTCGCAGAGGCTCATCATCCATAGGTCGGCATCGTTATGCCATATCTGAAACACTCCGTAGCTGCCTTTTGCCATCATAAGGTATCTGCCATCGGGCGATACTCTGGGCAGGGTAACGCTGGCGCTGTCGGCCGATGCCTTGTAGAGCAGTTGGGCCGGCCCCCATTCTCTTGTGGCAGGATTGAAGGTTTTTGAGTAGAGGTCGTATCGGATGGTGTTGTAAAGAGCCGCAATATCGCCTCCCTCCATTATCTCATGGCCTATGCGGGCGGACACATAGTAGAGCATTGTGCCGTCGGGCGACCACGTGGGGAAGCACTCCAGCTGGTCAGGTTCGTCTTGAATGGTGCTGATGTCGCCGCTCTCCACATCGTAAAGAATAAGGTTGCTCTCCACATCGAACACCTCTATGTGGTTGGGGCTGGCGGTGTGGAATGACTGTTGGGTGTTGTTGGTGGAGTATGCTATGAGCGGCAATGTGGGATGCCAGGCGGGATAGACGCCGGCTGAGATTCCGTTATCGGCGCGGATGTCGGTTATGCGGGGCTTGCCATCGGTTACAAGTACTGTGCCTCCTTTGTACTGGCGGGTGTGGAACTGCATGTTGTCAGTCTTGTAATTCTGAAAGCTGTGGCAGTTGACGCACTGGCCAAGTCCTTTGGGAGGTCTCTGAACAAGGGTGTTGCTGTAGAATGTCTTCTCGCGGAAGCTGCTCAGGTCGCGTTGTGCCAGTGATATCTCCTCGTATTGCTGGAAGGATGGCGGAATAAGCCTGTATGACACATATCTGTCAATGCTGTCTGTAGTCCGCATGGAGAACGGAGTAAATGAGCGCCATTCACCATTGGTGTATGTGCTGATGCTGAATGCCAGACTGTCTGCCTTGTGAAGCAGCTTCCTCCACTTGCGGGCCGGTATCCTGACCGTCTTACCGTGGATGCTGATGCTTTTGTCTCCTGCCGTTATTGTGGTGAGATATCTTTGCGCAGGCTCCTCAATCCTGAAGTTCATAGGGGCTATGTTGGCAGGAATCTCAATGTCGGTGTAATCCGGATATATGTGTGGCGTTCCTTCGCAGTGACCGCTGCCGGTGTGCGGGCGGCTGCATCCAGCGCTTGCTATGGCAAGCATCATCAGGACTGTCAGTACGATGATATCTCTTTTGCCTTTGCTCATCATTCCTTGTATTGTAATGTCTGCCAGTAATAGTAGTATGTACGGCCAAAGTATTGTCTGAATTCGTCATCCGGCTCTCTCATATCGCGGTTCCGCTCCAGATACTTCCTGTATGCGGCGTATGAGGCCCGCACGTCATCGTCAAACGGGAAGCGGTTGATGTTTGTGTTGTGGCTCATTCCGGCAAACAGGATAATGGCCTCCTGATAATGCGTTGGTATATGCTCAGGGTGATTTGTGCTCAGATATTGCTGGTAGAACTCAATGAAGAGGTCTGGATTACCTTTTCTGGCAGCCAGGAAAAGCGCGACCCTCCAGTACTCCGGCGATGCATCCTCAGGGGTGCGGTTGATGAAGTAGTCGCTCAGAAACTCCTCCAGCATAGAGAGGTCATTGTCCAGCCAGTTGTCCTGACACAATAGTGGCAGTATGTCTTTATATTCGTTGGATTGCGCTATTAGTTCCGGATTCTTCGTAAGTGATAGTTGCCTGTCGGCCCATTTCCTGTAAAACAGCGTGTTGCCCAGAATGGAGAGGAACTTGCGTGCTGTATCCAGGTTCCCGGACAGCAGGGATGCGCGTGCCGCATATCTCAGGCTGCTGTAGCTCCATCCTGTCTCGGCGTGTGTCTCAAAGCACCAGCGGTAGCAGTAATTGGGCAGTCCGTAATGAAGGTAGAACTGCCTACCGGCCTGAATGGTGAGTGGAATTCTGACTGCGCTCTTCTGTTCGCGACTGCCATCCCTGAGTGTGAACGCCTGGTCTCCCTCCAGTCCCTGCTTGATGAGTGCCAGGTCCTTATACATTACCATAAGGCGCGTGGGCTCAATCCATCTCCATCTGGAGGTGTTGTGATAAATGCGCGTTATCTTGTTCCAACGGGCCTGCTCAAACGCTCTCTCCATCCTAAGCTCCGCATTGAGGCACTGGTCCTTGCACCAGAAGAAAAACAGGAACAGGGCAATAGCGGCCAATGTAATCGGTGTCCTTTCCTTATTATTGCCTTTTTTCAGCAGATGGGCTATGACAGGCGCGATGACATACCACAGCGCAAGCAGCACGTAAGGGATGTAGTACAAGATGCCGCTGCCTTTCGGAAATTCCGGAAACATTGCCAGCCAGCCGTTCAGCGGCCGGAATGTACCCAGTATCAGATACCAGATGAATGGTGTGGCGGCTACGGCTGTGACTGTCAGGCTGATGGTTCCGGTTCTTGTGCGTCTGCTCTCATTGACGGTCAGATATACTCCCGATGACAATGTACCTATCAATGCAAAGAAACCCAGCAGCGGGTATGCGGCTAATGTCCAGAGTGCCTGCCAGAGATGCCTCTTGCCATTGCCATTCAGCCTGCGGGTGACATCTGTGGCGAGTGTCGCTCCAATCACCCCAAGGGCCGGCGCGAATGCTATGCCAGTGTATTTCAGCTTGAATGCCATATATCCCAGATGCACTAAGGCTGCGGTAAGCAGAGCCATTGGGATAAGCTGGAGGGCACGGTGACTCTCAGGTATGCCAAAAACCTTGCTGCTGTAACAGGATGCGGCGGTATATGTCAGCGCCAGGAGCAAGGCTCCAAGGCAAGGCAGATGCAGGAACTGGGTCAGGAATGATGCGGTATATGCCAGAAGGCCTCCTGGCAGAGATAGCTTCTGCACAAGAGAATCTGCGGTGAAAAGGAAAAGATCCCTGCTCTCAAGATGGGATATCAGTCCGTTTGAGAATACAGCCAGTCCTGCCCATAAAACAGCAGCCGGTATAAGAAACCACAGACTGTCGCGCTGTCTCGGATGTGCCATAATGGAGCTAATCTTTTGATGTTGGCCGGAAGGTTACGCCTCGCGCGTGGCTTTTGCGTATCAGTCTGCCGAACTTGTGGGCCGTGATGCCTACAGGCTCAACCGTAAACTCTGGAATGTTGTATGACATCAACATCTCTGCGTCCCTCTCAGGGTCTTCCTGCGGGACAGGGAATGGTTTGGAGAAGTGTCCGTCATTTTCAAGGTGGGTCAGATACAGGCGGGTGTGGTTGGAATCACCGCGTCGTGAGCTGAACACCATCCATTTCCCGTTGCTTGACCAGGAGTGGTAGCTCTCAACCTCATTGCTGTTGATCTCGCTCAATGGTCTGACGGTGCCTGCCCTCAGGTCAATCATATACAGGTCTGCATCGGTATGCCAGATATGGAAGACTCCGTGTCTTGCCATTGTGAAAACCAGATACCGGCCGTCGGGCGATACTCTGGGCAGTGTTATGCTGCGGTTGATGGAGGATGCGTCAAGAACCATTTGCGGTTCTCCCCACTTTCCCGTATCCGGATCAAATGACTTTGAGTAGAGGTCGTAATGAAAATGGTCATAGTTCGCATAGAGGTATTCAGCTCTGTCAACTGAGTCGGGTACGGCAAGTCCGGCTGATACATAATATAGCGTGCGTCCGTCCGGAGCCCACGCGGGGAAGCACTCAAACTGGTCAGAGTCGTTCTCGATAATGCTTACCTCGTTGTTGTCAATGTCGTAAAGAATCAGGTCGCTCTCAATGTCGAGCACCTCCACACGGTCTCTGTCTGCGGTATGAAACCTTTGTGTTGTATTATTGACGGAATAGGCTATGAGATTGTGCGTGGGGTGCCAGGTCGGATATACGCCGGCGGAGAGAGTGGAGTCTGTCTTCAGATTGATTTTCTGAGGCTCGCCATCTCTTACCAGAATTGTTCCGCCATTGAAAATCCTTACGTGGAACTGCATGTTGTCGGTCTTGTAGTTACGGAAGTGATGACAGTTGACGCACTGCTCCTTGTCTCTGTCCTGTCCCATCGCATTGCTGTAGATCAGTCTCTCGTTGAATGAGGTCAGGTCACGCTGTCTCAGACTCATTTGCCCGAAGTACTGGTATGATGGCGGAATAAGCCGGTATGACACATATCTGTCAATCTGGTCTGAGACTGTCATCCTGAATTCCCTGTGGCGCGTCCATTTCCCTCCGTTCTCCGTGAAGACGCATACTGAGACTGATGCCCCGTCAAGCAGTCTTCTCCATTTCCGCATCGGAATGCTCACACTGTTTCCTTTTGCGATATACTGATATGTTCCGTTGCTGAATACCGTGACACACTTGTCCGCACCGGATACGTTAAAGCACAATGGGGCTATGTTGCGGGGGATGACAGTCTCTGAGTAGTCCGGCGCCATATCAGGCAGGGCGTCGGAAAGAGTCGCGTTGTGGGGAATCCTGCCACAACATACAACCAGTATCAGGGAAAATAGGACTGCTGCTTTTCTCATTGTCAATATGTTGTGATTCCAGATACAAAGTAGTGGAAATACCAGTACGTGTCGTGATAACTCTGGTAGTAGTCGTCCAGATCCTCTCCGTTATTGTTTGGATGGTCTTCCACGAAGTCTTGAAACTCATTCCACCTGCGGACCACCTCATTACTGTACCTAAGCTGGCTTGCCGGGATATCGGTGAGCGCTCCAAAGAGAAGCGCCGCCTCCTGATAAGCGACAGGTATCTCTGATACATTGTTGGAATGCAGGTATTTTACCAGATGATTCCAGAATAGCGCAGGCTGCTTGTGCTGCAGTGCGAACTGAAGGGCTATCCTGTCAAATTCAGGGGTTGTCCTTTCCTGCAGACGGGTAGTGAAGTGATTGGCAAGGAAAACCTCTATTATCTTATGGTCCATTGCAAGCTCGCTGCCGATGCACATCAGCGGCAGTACGTCTGCATATTCACCGGCTTTATGCATCTTCTTAGTGTCTTTGGCCAGTTCTTCCTGTCTCTCTGCCCATTTTCTGTAGAACAGCGTGTGCTTGAGCTGCTTTATGTATGTTGCCGCTCTCTTGCCTTCTCCGCTCACTATGGAGGACATTATCTGATACTTGAGAGTACTGTTGTTCTGTCCGTGGCTTGCAGCCTCCTCCATACTCCATCTGAAACTGTAGCCGGGAAGTCCGTAGTAGTAATACAACTCCTTGCCGCATTGATGAATGAGAGGCAGTCTCCTGGCGCATTTCTGCTCTCCCTGTCCGTCACGGAACCGGTATGACTCTCCTTCCCGGCCTGTCTTTGCAAGCGCCAGGTTCCTATACAATACCATAGGGCGTGATGGCCCGGCGGTATGGTCAGGATTGTGTCTCTCAAAGTCATTCTCCGCATCGAGAACCCCTTGCCAGTCAAGGTTATCTACTGCAGTAGCCATCCTGCATTCAGTGCGGTACAACGGGTCATTGAACCAGCAGATGTAGTTGAACACTACCATAATTACAGAAAGAATTCCCTGTATCGCCATGCATTGATAGCCTGAGGTGTCGTGGTTTCCGTTATTCTCCTGCAATGGCAAGAGTGCGAGAATCATTATGTACAGTGGAATCAGGAAATAGGGCAGACGGCATAATGCCGCATCTGGCAGGCTGGCCAGATATGGCAGACCGGCTGTGTATGTGCCTGTAACAGTCTCCGTTGTGAATATATTGTACCATATAAGAGGAGTTATGGCTACTGCCGCACAGGACAGGACGGCTGTGAAGACGCGTTTGAATGGTGTGGATGTGGCTTTTACTGTCAGAATTGTCATAGCCATAGTGGCTGCCAACGCGTAGAGTCCGAACAACGGGAAACCTGCCAGAGTCCATAGGATTATTGCGGTAAGCCGGGATTTGAACGATAATAGTCTCTGAAAGATGTTAATGCCTGAGATGGCGGCAATGCTGCCGGCAAGTGGCTCAAAGAACCATCCACGGCAATCAATGAGGAAAATCTGATAACCCAGGCCGGTAACCGCCGCCAGTGCCAGTGCTGACGGTATGACGGCAAGAAACTCTCTGTTGACTGTCAGTCTGAAAGTCTTGAATGTAAGGTAAGAGAGTATTAATGCGCCTGATATCCACAATGCCGCTCCCAATGCCGGCAGATGCAGGAACTGAGTCAGGAACGCCGATATATATGTGAGCAAACCGCCTGCGGTGGATATGTTCTCTCTTAGAAATCCGGTAGTATAGAGGAAAAGCGACTTGGTCTCAAGCCTTATAAGCCAGTTGCCATATCTGAAAGTCAGGATGAGCCATAAAGCCAGGGCCATTATGAGTGTCAGAATTTGAAAGAACCATTCGGATTTGGTAGGTTTATTTATGTGGCGGGACATTACTCTTTTTCGTTTTCCGAACGCGAAGATACTTATTTTTGTTATAATAAATAAGGTTTTGTTACGTTTAGGATATGTTATGCGACTGAGATTCTCGTGGCTGGCTATGCTTCTGATGCTGGCACTCACCAAAGTGAGCGCCCAGTATGATGTTCATTTCACCCATTACTGGGCGATGGACAATTTCTATAATCCCGCCGCGATGAATAAGAACAACCAGTTGAATCTTGTGGCGTCATACAGTATGCAGATGGCGGGCTATGAGCATCGTCCCAGTACTATGTATGTGGGCGCGAACTCATATATGCCTTGGGGCCAGGGCCGTCAGTCAGCCGGCGCCGGTTTTCTGAATGAGACGATCGGACTGTTCACTCACCGCAGGATCTTCGCAAATTATGCATACAAATTGAAAGTTGGTGGAGGATGGATGAATGTCGGCGCACAGGTTGGTCTTCTGAATGAGGAGTTCGACGGCGGCGGACTGGATGTGATAGATGCCAATGATCCGGCTTTCCCTACATCGGCAGAGAAAGGAACAGGGCTGGACTTAGGTGCCGGTGTCTATTATAATTATAAGATTTTCTATGCTGGATTGTCGGCGCAGCATATTACATCGCCGGTAATAACATACGGCAAAGGTGGTGGTAAAGGAGCGGAATTGAGAGTGTTGCCTGCTTTTTATTTCCAGAGCGGATGCAATATCCAGTTGAGAAATCCGTTATTATCCATACAGCCAACTGTCCAGGCTGCTACTGATTTGGGCACATTGCGTGTTGATATCACACTAAGAGGCACATACCAGTATCAGTCCAACAGTTACTACGCTGGTATATCATACTCTCCCGGAACATCGGTGACCATTTTGCTTGGCGGCCGTGTAAAAAAGGTTTTGGTAGGATATGCGTACGAGCTGTTTACGAACGGCATAGGCTGGCAGACGGGAAGTCACGATCTGGTTGTGGGATATCAGATGGATGTGGACTTCTTTAAAAAAGGTAAGAATGTACATAAAAGCGTAAGATATTTATGATTAGAGAGAAAAGAAGACGGAGCGGACTTATCGCGGCGGCGGTGGTTTTTTCTGTATTGGCTCTGGCATCCTGTATGGGCAGCAAGCAGGCGTCTGTGATTGGCGGTGAGGTTACCGGTGCCGGCGGTCAGTCTGTCCGCGAGCCCGCGCCTTTCGGAATGGTTCTTGTGAAAAGGGGCTCACTGAAGGTTGGCGATGAGGAGACTGACAGCCTGTGGGGCTCTTCGGTACCAGTCAGAGATATATCAGTAGAGTCATTCTGGATGGACGAGAAGGAGATATCCAATGCCAAGTATCGTCAGTTTGTATATTGGGTACGTGATTCCATTATCCGCACCCGTCTGGCAGATCCGGAGTATGGCGGCGATGAGTCTTATATGATAACAGAGGATAAATACGGCGAGCCTGTGACACCTCATCTTAACTGGGCGAAGCCAATTCCATGGAAGAAACCGAATGAGGATGAGGCCCGTGCCATAGAGAGTGTCTATATCCGTCATCCCTTCACCGGCGAGAAAATGCTTGATGCCAGCCAGATGAACTACAGATATGAGGTTTTTGACTATACTCAGGCGTCTTTGCGCCGCAACAGACTGAATCCGGAGGACAGAGTCCGCAATACAGATATCGTCATAGATCCTGACGAGGAGGTGATGATATCCAAGGATACCGCCTATATTGACGATGACGGACGTATCATCCGCAGGACAGAGAACCGCAGGCTTACCAGTATGTACGATTTCGTCAATACCTATATCGTGAACATCTATCCTGATACTACCTGCTGGATAAACGATTTCCCGAACTCGAACAATGAGACCTATATGCGTCTCTATTTCAGTCATCCGAATTATGATGATTACCCTGTGGTTGGTGTCAGCTGGGAGCAGGCAAATGCATTCTGCGCATGGCGTACTGATTTCCTGCTTGCCGGACTAGGCGGTCAGGCCAAATACATCCAGCGTTACCGTCTGCCTACAGAGGCTGAGTGGGAGTTTGCCGCACGTGGCCAGGAGGGCAATAAGTTTCCCTGGAAGTTCAGCGACTCAAAGGACAGCAACGGATGTTTCTATGCCAATTTCAAGCCTGAGCGCGGCAATTACACCAAGGATGGCAGTCTGATTACCACAAAGGTGGGATCATACAAGCCAAATTCAAACGGCCTCTACGACCTTGCCGGCAATGTCGCGGAATGGACATCAACCCTCTATACCGAGGCTGGAATCCTTCAGATGAACGATATGAATCCGGAGTTGTCTTACAATGCGGCAAAGGAGGATCCTTATTATATGAAGAGGAAAGCCGTGCGTGGCGGTTCCTGGAAAGATGCCGAGAAGTTCATTGAGTCATCCTGGAGAACTTACGAGTATCAGAACGAGCAGCGCTCCTATATTGGTTTCCGCTGTGTGCGTACGCAGGTAAGCTCTGGTGATGTTGTCGGTAAGAAACGTTGATTGATATTTCGGAATCTAAATTGAATATTATTTGATATGGAGAATATAGAGGAGAAAAAGAGTATCCTGAAGAGATTTCAGGACTATCTCGATACAGAGAAAGGACGTGTCCTGCTTAACTATCTGTACAGTTGGGGAGCAGCTGTGGTCATCTTGGGCGCCTTGTTCAAACTTACTCATATAGCTGGCGCGAACCTGATGCTTTTCATCGGTATGGGAACCGAGGTGCTTGTGTTTTTCATCTCAGGTTTTGAGAAGCCGTTCATTCCTTCCCAGCCAGGTGAGGAATCAGAGGCCGACGATGATGTTGTGGTAAACGGCGGCAATCTGCCTCACGGCAATATCTATATAAATGGCTCATTCGGATCCGGCAACCCTGCACCTGCAGGGAATCAGCAGCCTTTGATGGGCGATGTTGCCTCTCAGGCGTCACAACCTCAGACGGTTCCTGTGATAACCGGTGGCGGTCAGCTGAACGTTGATGGCATTGAGGATGTCACACAGAATTACATTGACCAGGTACGCGAGCTCACCGAGAAACTTCTGAAAGTATCGGAGCAGTCTGAGCTTCTGCAGCGCAGCACTGACGAGATTGATACCCTTGGACGGAATCTGGTAAGTCTGAACACATTCTATGAGATGCATCTCAGGTCAGTAAGCTCTCAGATGGACAACATCGACAAGGTTAAGGAGCAGACAGCCGAGATGGTAAGGCAGATTGAGGAGCTGAATAAGGTCTATGCCCGTATGGTAGAGGCTTTGAAGGTTAACTCAGGTATAGGTTCAAGCGATAAGTGAGATGAGGAGAAAGATTATTGAGAGACCGCCATCGGCGCGTCAGAAGATGATAAACCTGATGTATATCGTTCTTCTGGCGATGCTGGCGATGAATATCTCATCGGATGTGCTGAACGGATTCTCGCTTGTTGAGGAGAGTCTCTCGCGAAGCACATCGAACGCCACCATTCAGAATGAGGCGTTATACCGTGATTTTGCCGCATCAGACTCGGCGAACCACGAGAAGGTAGGTGTATGGTATCAGAAGGCATTATATGTGAGGCAAATGTCAGACTCTCTCTACAATTTCGCAGATGAGCTGAAACTGCTGATAGCACAGGAGGCGGATGGCCGTAACGCTGACATCAACAATATTAATAATAAGGAGGATCTTGAGGCCGCCACTCAGGTGATGCTCTCACCGTCAAAAGGGCGTGGTCAGGAACTCTACGATGCCATCAACAACTATCGTGAGCAGATTCTGACAATGGTCACAGACGAGACTCAGCGCGAGATTATCAGCAATAACTTCAGCACTGAGGTTCCCCAGAAGGCTGGCGCCCTGGGCAAGAACTGGCAGCAATACAATTACGAGAATACACCGGTAGTGGCAGCCATCACCCTTCTGTCCAAACTCCAGAACGATGTGAGGTATGCCGAGGGTGAGGTGCTTCATACACTTGTGAACAACATCGACGTAGGTGATATGCGCGTGAACAAGCTTGACGCATACGTCATACCTACATCGCAGAATGTGGTTCAGGGAAATCCTTTCTCGGCCCGCATCATTATGGCTGCGGTTGACTCAACCGCAGAGCCTGCCATCTTCATTGACGGCAAACAGATTGAGCTTGAGAACGGATGGTACCAGATACCTACACCGCGCACCGGTGATTTCACACTCAGCGGTTATATGGAGCTGAGTTCAGGAAACGGAGTGCTGAGACGCGATTTCTCGCAGAACTATTCGGTTGTCTCACCGTTGGCTACTGTGTCCGCTACAATGATGAATGTACTCTATGCCGGATACGACAACCCGATAAGCATTTCCGTTCCAGGTGTGCCGAGCAATATGATATCGGCTACAATAAAGAATGGTAATGGTACACTGAAGGCATCAGGCAATGGTTTCATTGCAAAGCCATCGAGAGTGGGCGAGGACGTTGTCATTGCGGTATCCGCCAATCAGGATGGCCGTCATCAGAGTATGGGAGAGTACAAGTTCCGTGTACGTCAGCTCCCAGACCCGACACCTTTTATAGAATATACCGATGAGAATGGCAACGTGCAGCGTTACCGTGGAGGTGGTGTTCCTCTGCCAAAGAGAAGCCTGATGGCTGCCGATGGCATTGTGGCCGCCATTGATGACGGTCTGCTGAACATCGGATTCCGTGTGCTTGGATTCGAGACCACTTTCTTTGACAATATGGGAAATGCCGTGTCTGAGCTGTCGGATGGTACAAGATTCTCCGAGAGGCAGAAAACCAATTTCCAGAGGCTTACCCGTGGCAAGCGCTTCTACATACAGCGCGTGCGCGCCATTGGTCCGGATGGCATTGAGCGTCAGCTCACCACATCACTTGAGGTTATACTTAATTGACAGATATTATGAGAAGGACTATTATATTCACCCTTATGATTGCGGCGCTTCCCCTATGTATGAGCGCACAGCCACAGCGTCGTCTGCAGGAGAAGGCAGCGGCAGACAAGAATTCCACGGGAGTGACTCTTACCACAAGAGCGAAGACACAATACACGGCACAGACTACAACCCCGACGGAGATTAGCTGGAAACGTGATATCTACCGTGAGCTTGACCTCAAGAAGGAGGCGAATGCCGCGCTATATTATCCGGAGGAGCCGTTAGGAGACCGCGTGAACTTC
Source organism: uncultured Bacteroidales bacterium (assembly GCA_937898885.1). Taxonomy (GTDB): domain Bacteria; phylum Bacteroidota; class Bacteroidia; order Bacteroidales; family Bacteroidaceae; genus Colenecus. The sequence continues at coordinate 14,471 of CALDKD010000026.1, forward strand.
TTCACGCTTGTATTCAACCTGATACTCGAGGGTAAGATAAACGCATATGAGTATCGTCTTGACGGCAACGAGCTGTTTACGGAAGAGAACAAGTTTGATATTGAGAATCTGCTTGACAAATTCTACATTTACTATCAGAAAAAGGATGGCAAGTACATTGTGGAGCCTGCAGACATACCCAGCGCTGAGGTGCTCAAGTACTATATCAAGGAGAGTAATTTCCTGGATCAGCGCGCATCGAACTATCAGACGCGTGTAACCGCGATCTGCCCGGTGCGGATGCGTCAGGATATAGGCGATGCCACCACATCATATCCGATGTTCTGGCTGGATTACGATGAGATAAGTCCCTATCTGGCCCAGACACAGGTGATGACCAGCAGTTTCAACAACACCACCAATATGTCTCTTGATGACTATTTCGTGATGCGCAGATATGATGGCGACATCTACAAGACCTCCAATCTGAGGAATCAGCCGTTGGCGGAGTATTGTGAGAATGATACTATCCTTAAGGCTGAGCAGCAGCGCATAGAGCGTCAGCTGGTTGACTTTGAGTCAGGATTGTGGGCATCATCATCCGTAAAGGAAGATGAAGAGGATGAGGCTGAGAATGCGAAGGCTGGGAAAAAGAGTACTGACAAGAAGGAGAAACCCGGACTGGCAAGGGAAAAGTCATCACAGCCTAAGGAGAAGACTGAGAGCAGCAAGCCCGAGAGACAGAAAACCGTACGTGAGAAACCGCAGAAAGCTCCAAAGAGCTCGTCAAGCGAGAGAGTGTCAGTACATCGCCGGTAACCGTTTATGATAATAAGTGTTTATTTTTTTGCTAATAAGATTCTGTTGCATTAACTTTGCCGGCAAACTAAACTTTTATCAATATGAAAAAATTATCTGTTATTGTTTTGTGCGTAGCCGCAATGATGAGCTCAATTCCGGCATCTGCTGAGTTGAACTGGGGTCTGCGTGCGGGTGTAAACTTCGTGAACAACGACATCAAGGCTATCAGCACGGAAAATGTTACGGACAAGGATAACTATACGGGCTTTTTCGCCGGTCCTATGGTGAATATCGGTCTTCCGATTGGATTTTCCATAGATGCCGCCGCATTGTACTCACAGAAAGGTATGACATTGGCAACTGGAGATACATTCAAGGAGCAGTCCATCGCGGTTCCGGTAATGTTGAGATATGAGTTGGGTCTTGGCAAGATGTTTGGCATATTCGCACAGGCAGGTCCTCAGGCCAATTTCCATATTGGTGATCTTCAGAAGTCTGTGAAATTGAAGGCTGCAGAGACTATCAGCGGACTGACCGGACTGGCACCGGATCAGGAGTTCAAACTGGAGAAGGCTGTATGGAGCATCAATCTGGGTGCCGGCGTGTCTCTTATGCAGCATTTGCAGCTGGCTTTGAATTACAACATCCCGTTTACGGCAGATGGCAATTACTCTATTAAGGGAGTTTCCAATCAGGTGTCAAGCAATTTCAAGTCAAGCACCCTGCAGCTTATGCTTACATACGTATTCTAATCGGAGACGGTTGTGATATGAGGGCCTGCATTTGCGGGCCTTCTTTTTTTGTCGCTGCTCAAAATTGTGCTATTTTCGCAGACGTATGCGGTACGTGGATGTGATATTGCCCTTGCCTCTGGACAGACTCTTTACTTATTCCATTCCTGAGACAATTCCCGGTGAGATTATGGCCGGTATGCGTCTGTGTGTCCCTTTCGGACGTACTAAAAGATACACCGCCATTGTTGTGCGGACCCATACAGACAGGCCCGAGGGTTATGATGTGAGGCCTGTCATTTGTGCCCTGGATGATAAGCCTTGTCTTGTAGAGAGTCAGATGAGGCTTCTTGCATGGATCTCCAACTACTATCTTTGTGCCAGGGGCGATGTTATGAAGGCGATGCTTCCCGCCGTACTTCGCCCCTCCGGTGATGATGCCGGCGAGGATTACAAGCCCCGTACGGAGAGTTGTGTCAGGCTGGCGTGGCAATATGATGAGACGCGTCTGAATGAGACATTCACACAAATATCGCGTGCAGGGCGGCAGGTGGATATGCTCACCGCATATCTGGACTTGTCGGGATTGTCTGATGCCCACTGCGATGAGCCTGAGATAGTAACCAGAAGGGCGTTGCTTTCCAAATGTGACTCCCAATCAGCTCTTGATGCGTTGGTGCGCAAGGGCATTCTTGAGATCTGGCATCACGAGCGAGGACGTCTTCCATTGTTCGATGGCAGGCTCTTTCCGCCAAATGTCCTGAACGGGCAGCAGCAGAACGCGTCAGACAGCATAAAGAGTGCTTTTGCCAATAAGGATATATGCCTTTTACACGGTGTCACGTCAAGTGGCAAGACAGAGGTATATATACATCTGATGAAGGAGTATGTCAGTCAGGGCCGGCAAGTACTGTTTCTATTGCCTGAGATAGCATTGACTCTTCAAATAATGCGCCGTCTTCAGCGTGTATTCGGTGATGAGATGTGCGTGTATCACTCCCGTTGCTCTGAGGCGGAGCGCGCTGAGATATGGAAACGACAGCTTGGGAATAATCCGTTTAAGGTAGTGGTTGGAGCCCGTTCCTCAGTTTTCCTGCCATACCGGAACCTCGGTCTGGTAGTAATTGATGAGGAGCACGATGCCAGTTACAAGCAGACAGACCCTGCTCCAAGATACAATGCAAGAAACGCAGCTATGGTGCTGGCGTCTTATTGTGGCGCCAAGGTGCTGTTAGGCTCGGCCACTCCGTCGTTGGAGAGCTATTTCTATGCAAGAAACGGCAAATACGGTCTTGCTGAGATGCGAGACAGGTTTATGGACCTGCCTCTACCTCAGGTCGAGGTAGTTGATGTGTATGAGCTTCGCCGTAAAAAACGGATGAGCGGCTTGATCTCACCATTGCTTGAGTCATACATCAGGCAGGCTCTGAACGATGGCAATCAGGTGATACTGTTCCGCAACAGGCGTGGGTATGCTCCTGTCCTTAGGTGTCTCTCCTGCGGATGGGTGCCAAAATGTGACAGTTGTGATGTTAGCCTCACATGGCATAAGAGCTTGAGAAAACTCTCCTGCCATTATTGCGGCAAACCTTATCAGATGCCTTCGTCCTGTCCTGAATGTGGCGGAAGACATCTGGACGTGTCCGGTTACGGAACCGAGAAGGTGGAGGAGGAGATAAACCGGCTTTTCCCTATGGCAGTGACAGGCCGTCTGGATACTGATACAGCCGTGTCGTCCTCGGCATACAATCAGATAATGCAGGATTTTGAGGATGGGCTTACAAACATTCTCATAGGAACTCAGATGGTTACCAAGGGACTTGACTTTGACCGTGTGAGCGTTGTTGGCATTCTTAATGCGGACAGTCTGTCCGGTAGTCCGGATTTCCGTTCCTCAGAGCGCGCTTTCCAGATGATGAGTCAGGTTGCCGGCCGTGCCGGACGCCGTTACCGGCAGGGGCACGTTGTGATTCAGACAAGAGAGTCCGATAACCCGGTATATCCGTTAGTGGTGAGTGGCCGGTTTGATGAGTTTTACGACAGTGAGATTGAGGAGAGAAGAATGTTTCAGTATCCACCATTTACCAGGATTATCAACATATATCTCAAGTCATCAGAGTACGGCGTTCTTAATGATGCGGCCTTATGGGCGGGGAATCAGTTCCGTGCGGTTTTCGGCGACAGGGTTCTGGGGCCCGACGCTCCGGCAGTGCAGAGAATACAGATGCATTACATCAGAAAGATGCTGCTGAAGATAGAGTCCGGCGTGTCAATGGTTCCGGTGCGCGACAGATTGCTCTTGCTCAGGGAAGAGTTCTGCCAGAGGTTCAGGCAGGTCAGCCTTTATTACGATGTAGATCCGATGGATTGCTGACCGGCCTATTTGTTCAGGGACGGATAGCTTATGCGGGTGTGGTACATTGTTTTCAGCTTGTCCTTGAAAACAGCCTTTATTTGCGATATCTCCTTGTATGTGATAGGACACTCCTGAAAATGTCCCTCGCTGACCTGAGTGTCGATAATGTTCTCCACCAGATTGCCTATGGCCTCCTCGGTGTGCTCGCTGAGACTCCTGGAGCTTGCCTCAACGGCATCGGCCATCATCAGTATGGCAGTCTCCTTTGTATCCGGCTCAGGACCTCCGTAGCTGAAAAGCTCTTTGTCAACTTCCTTGCCCGGGTTCTCATTGCTGTACTTTATGTAAAAGTATTTGGCCATACCGTTACCGTGGTGCGTATTGATGAAATGTGTCACGGCAGGCGGAAGCCCGTATTTCTCAGCAAGTCTCATTCCTTCGGTCACGTGACTGGTTATGATGCGGGCGCTCTCCAGATATGACAGCTTTTCGTGCGGATTCACTCCATTCTGGTTCTCGGTGAAGAAGGGCGGGTTGGACATCTTGCCTATATCGTGATAGAGGGCAGCCGTTCTTACCAGCTGAGCCGACGCGCCTATTGCCTTTGCTGCCTCCGAGGCCAATGTGGAGACCTGCATTGAGTGCTGGAATGTGCCGGGAGCATTCTCCATAAGCTGTCTGAGCAACGGATTGTTAAGGTTGGACAACTCAATGAGTGTGACATTTGATGTGAAGCCGAACAGTTTCTCGATTGCCAGAATAAGGGGATATGTGAGCAAAAGAACTATCGCATTTATGGCAAAATATACAAATACCTGCCATTGTATGTCCTTGATGTTCTCAAGCTGTATCAGCTGAAGAGCCAGCCATACGGCGCAGTAGGAGCCGAATACTATGAATACAGACTTGAATATCTGTGATCTCTGGGACAACTCGTGAACGCTGTATATCGCCATCAGGCCCGCTACTATCTGAAGCAGCAGATACTCAAATGGCATTGGTGTGCTTATGGAGCATATTAGCAGGTATGTAAGGTATCCGGTGAATGATGTGCGGGAGTCCAGAAACACGCGCAGCATCAGGGCCAGCATTGTGCAGGGCAGTATGAAGATGCTCCAGCTGGTGAACCTGATGTACAGGTTGGTGCCTATCACGAATGTCGTAACCGTACCGATCAGGAATATCAGTCTGGAATGGTCTTTGATGTTATCCTTGCGATATGTGACAAGATAGAATGTAAGTACAAGCAGCAGGATGGCGACATAAAGCAGATTCCCGCTCCAGGTAAGTATCCTGAAATCCCGGGTATCGGTACGTCCGCTCATTACATCCATGTAGGACTTAATCATCAGGAACTTGTCGTGGTCCACAATCTCTCCCCGGTCTATTATCTTCTGATTGGCAACCACCATACCGCTGTATCCGGATATCTGCTCTTCCTGTGCTTTCAGCTCTGATTCAGAGCGCTCGGCATCGTATCTCAGATTCGGAACCACAAGCTCCTCAAGATGGAAGCCTAGAAGAAGATGCCGCTCTGAGACTGTCGCAGGGGCTTCAGAAAGTATTTTATATGCGTCTTTACGGAGATGAATACGCTCTTTTCCCCTCAATGAGGAGGTGTTTCCGGAATAGATACGTATATGATCCTGGCTGTTACGCTCCAGCATCTCGTAATCCTCCACCTCAATGATACCGTCATCGTACAGATTCTCAAAATTCTCCTTCAGACTCTTGTATGATGCCATTGACAAGAAAGAGGAGAGGGTGTCATAGAAGAGTTTGTCGAAGGTTGACATTACATCGGCGCCACACTCCTCATCAATTATGAAATAGGGAATGAAGCTCCTTCTCAGACTGTCAAGCTCCTGATTGAAAGCCTCATTATCCTTCTCAATCGGAAAGCTGAAAGGGGCAATCAGCTCATCGTACATCCAGGGGTTTCCCTCCGATGGCTCGTATCTTACGGAGCGTCCTGAAGGCATGGTATATACGGAGAGAAGTACTGACAGTGTAATCAGTATGGCCAGCAGGGCTCTCGTGCTGAATACTGAGGATTCTTGGTTCTGTTTATGACCGGGCATAATGATATTTCTGTTTCTGGCTATAAAATTAGATTAAAATCCTGACAACTACAAAAAGCCAAAAGATTCGGATAGATTGCCAAGTTATTTTCTGAAGATTAGTAACTTTGCACTAAATAACAAGATTGGTACAGTTATGTCAGATAACACAACAGAAAGAAGGGTCAGAGTAAGATTCGCGCCCAGCCCTACAGGTCCGTTGCATATAGGTGGCGTGAGGACCGCGCTATATAACTATCTTTTTGCACGTCAGAACGGTGGAGACTTCATTTTCCGCATTGAGGATACCGATACCAACCGTTTTGTACCAGGTGCCGAGGATTATATCTTGGAAGCCTTCCGCTGGCTTGGGATAAAATTTGACGAGGGAGTCTCCTTTGGAGGAGAGTATGGTCCTTACCGTCAGTCTGAGCGCAGGGATATTTACCGTAAGCACGTTGATATGCTGCTTCAGGCAGGAAAGGCGTACATCGCGTTCGACACACCGGCCGAGCTTGAGGCAAAGCGTGCCGGGATTGCCAATTTCCAGTACGATGCCTCAACAAGAGGCCAGATGCGCAACTCCCTGACTATGCCGGAGGCAGATGTGAAGGCCCTGATGGACAATGGTGAGCAGTACGTGGTAAGGTTCAAGACCGAGCCTGGCTGTGAGGTTGTGGTGGATGACATCATCAGAGGGCGCGTTGTCATCAACTCATCAATCATTGATGACAAGGTGCTGTTCAAGTCGGCCGACGGTCTGCCCACATATCATTTGGCAAACATTGTGGATGATCACCTTATGGAGGTCACACACGTTATCCGTGGTGAGGAATGGCTTCCGTCCGCTCCGTTGCACGTTCTCCTGTATCAGGCATTCGGCTGGCAGGACACAATGCCACGCTTCGCGCATCTTCCCCTGTTGCTCAAACCGGAGGGCAACGGCAAGCTGAGTAAGCGCGATGGCGACCGTCTTGGCTTCCCGGTATTCCCGCTGGAGTGGCACGACCCGAAGAGCGGCGAGATATCATCAGGATACCGTGAGAAGGATTATCTGCCCGATGCAGTGCTGAATTTCCTGGCTCTGCTTGGCTGGAATCCCGGCGATGACCGCGAGATAATGTCGCTTGACGAGATGGTCGGCCTGTTCAATCTGGAGAAGTGCAGCAAGGCCGGAGCCCGTTTCAATTATCAGAAACTCTCCTGGTTCAATCACGAGTATATACTGCGTAAGAGTGATGAGGAGGTTGCGGAGCTCTTCCGTCCGGTTTTGGAGCAGAAGGGAATTGATGCGCCATTTGAGCGTATTGTCACCGCGGTCTCTCTTGTAAAGAGCCGTGTGAATTTCATTCACGAGTTGTGGGATAACTCATATTATCTTTTCCAGGCCCCTGAGGAGTACGATGAGAAATCACTCAAGAAATGGTGGAAGGAGGAGGCTCCGAAAACCACTGCTGAGCTGTGCGGTTTCCTTGAGGGTCAGGATGACTTCTCCGCAGAGACACTTGAGCCGAAGGTGATGGATTGGATAGCCTCAAAGGAATATCCCGTTGGAAAGGTGATGAACGCTTTCCGCGTGACTCTGGTTGGCGCGGCAATGGGCCCGCAGATATTCGCGATTACAGAATTCTTAGGAAAGGAGGAGACCTTGAGGCGTGCCCGCAGGGCTTTGTCGGTATTTGCTTAATTTGTTTATAGATATGGCGATAATAAAGTCTGTAAGGGGCTTTACCCCAAAGATTGGCGATGATTGTTTTCTTGCCGACAATGCGGCGGTGATTGGTGATGTGGAGATAGGCAATGGATGCAGCATCTGGTTCGGGGCTGTGCTCCGCGGCGATGTCAACTCCATACGTATAGGAAACGGCACTAATATTCAGGATGGTGCGGTGATTCATACCCTGTATCAGCGCTCGCAGACCTTCATCGGTGACAATGTCTCTGTAGGCCATAACGTGACCATCCACGGCGCCACCATTAAGGACAATGCCCTTATTGGAATGGGCTCAGTTGTATTGGACCACGCCGTTGTTGGCGAGGGAGCCATTGTGGCCGCAGGCTCGGTGGTGACCGGCAAGACCGTGATAGGTCCTGGCGAGATGTGGGCCGGCGTACCAGCCAAGTACATAAAGAACGTTGACCCTGCGCAAAGTGCTGAAATGAATCAGCGCATAGCCCGCGACTACCATATGTATGCCTCTTGGTACAAGGAAAATGAATAATTATTGTATATCCAATTTGTTATTTGGCTATATTTGCGTCAAAGAAATTCATTAACTATTTAAAATAAACAGATATGAAGTTTTTAACTGATGAGAAGCTGCTTATCGTTGGTGCCGGTGGAATGATCGGATCCAACATGGTTCAGACCGCTATGATGCTTGGCCTTACTCCAAACATCTGTCTTTATGATATCTTCGAGCCGGGCGTACACGGTGTGGCAGAGGAGATGTATCATTGCGCATTCCCAGGAGCAAACATCACTTGGACAGTTGATCCTGAGGTTGCATTCACAGGTGCCAAGTACATCATCTCCTCAGGTGGTGCTCCACGTAAGGAGGGTATGACCCGCGAGGACCTGCTCAAGGGCAACTGTCAGATTGCAGCCGATTTCGGTGACAAGATCAAGAAATATTGTCCTGACGTAAAGCACGTGGTTGTTATCTTCAACCCGGCCGATGTCACAGCCCTTACAGCTCTGATTCACTCAGGCCTGAAGGCTGATCAGCTTACATCACTGGCAGCTCTTGACTCAACACGTCTGCAGGAGGCTCTGGCTCAGGAGTTCGGAGTTCAGCAGGATAAGGTTACCGGCGCCCACACCTACGGTGGCCACGGCGAGCAGATGGCTGTATTCGCATCACAGGTAAAGATTGACGGCAAACCACTGTCAGAGATGAATCTCTCAGCAGAGAAGTTCGAGGAGATTAAGCATAACACCATCCAGGGTGGCTCAAACATCATCAAGCTTCGTGGCCGCAGCTCATTCCAGAGCCCGGCTTATCAGGCTGTAAAGATGATTGAGGGCGCTATGGGCGGTGAGAAGTTCACTCTGCCTGCAGGCTGCTATGTAAACTGCGACAAGTGTGGTTTCAAGAACGTTATGATGGCTATGCCTACCACAATCGATGCCACCGGTGTTCACTTCACCGCACCTCAGGGTACCGCCGAGGAGATGGCTGCCCTTCAGGCATCTTACGCACACCTCTGCAAGATGCGCGACGAGCTGGTTGATCTGGGTATCATTCCGGCAGTTGCTGAGTGGGGCTCACTGAATGCCAATCTCTGATTAAGCACCTATATATATAATAATGTGCGGGGCTCGTTTCCGGTGCTCCGCACATTATTGTTATAACTGAGCGGTAAATATTTGTTAAAATTGTTGAATATATTGCAATTGTAATAGAGAATAGATACTTTTACGTCCACAATATTGTTAAACCTTTAAATACGAATGATATGAAAAGAACTAAGAGTATTCTGTCAATCAGTATGTTACTGTTGGCAAACCTGCTGTTGGTATGTAATGTTGACGCAGCAAAGAAACCGAAAGGCATAGTAATCCCAGAGGGAGACAATGCTACGGTGGTTACAGAGGGCAACTACACGACAATATCTTTCCCAGATGTTCTCTCGGCAGAGGATATGCAGCGCTATGATACCGATTTCCTGGGCTATATGCTGAGCATCAACGCAAAGATCTCAAGCAGCGGCAGTGATTATAACGGCTCACCTATTTACTATTATGTACACAACTCAAAGGAGTGGTTGCATAAAGGTCAGTACGAGGATCCGTCAATCATTCCGGTATCAAAGATCAAGTCCATCAAGTTCTCAAAGTATGTTCTCCGTCTGAGAGACTTCAACAAGCAGATGCCTCTGCTTGACGGCTCAAAGGAGAAGCAGAACGACTCCGGCTATCAGCAGGAGGTCCTGTCTGGTGAGAACAGGTATATCTTTATGGAGATTTCCCTGAGAGACTGATTTTTGGGAGACAAATATCCAATCAAAGCCGGTCATTGATATTTGACCGGCTTTTTTTGTGGTGAAATCGCAGATATTGTGGTGAAATGATTATACAAGAAGCGTGTAGAAGCGTTTGCTGCTAAGCTTGACTATTATATTTGCATTAAAAAGACTGATTTATGTGTGTTATCAGACGGGTTGGCATAGTTCTTACGCTTTTGCTGCTGGCAGCGTCGTGCGGTAGATACCGCAATGCCGGGGCACTGGGTGATATCGGTAGCGTACTTGACCGGGACCCTGCGCTTGCATTAAGGATGCTGGACAGTATGGACGTGTCATCTCTTCGCGGTGAGCATAAGGCGTTGTTTGCATTGCTCAGGACACAGGCGGGTTACAAATGCTACGAGGATATTGAGTCTGACAGTCTGATACGAATTGCCACCAATTGGTATGGCCTGCGCCATAAAAATGTCAATGCTGCCCGGAGCTGGTACTCACTGGGGTGTATTAGCGAGCTTCTGGAAGATGACTCGGCCGCCCTTGACGCATATCTGAGGGCGCGCATCCTATTCCCCGATACTCTTGTAAGAGACTATGCGCTATGCTGTCAGAATATGGGAATACTATACGAGAAACGGCATTTGTACAGTGAGTCTCTGAACTCGCTGCGTAGCGGCCTGGCGTGTGCGCGTCTGCTCGGTGACTCGTGCATTACCGCTTTCTGCAATCTGTATATAGGTCTTATTCATCTGTATAAGGAGGAATTCGGCGAGGCCGGATCTATGCTTGGCGCATTGCTTTCTGACCGAAATCTACCCGGGTACAGCCGGAACAATCTTAATCTTCAGATGGCAAAGGTTGAGTTGTATGGTAATAATGACGCTGATGCGGCAATGCTCAATGTAGATAAGTACTTAAAGTGGAGCGATGGCATAACCGATGACGGGTTAAGCGTCAAGGCTGATATATTCTACGCGATGTCTCTGTATGATTCGGCATACATCTATTACCTGAGGTCTATGGATTATGCCTCAGAGCCTCAGACTATATGTGACAATTATCGCAGACTCGCGGAATTGGAAGCTATGCGTGGCGACAATGAGGCTGCTGCCCGATATATGTCTCTGTTTGGAGAGGAACTGTATGACATATACGAGCGGCGCAGCCAGGACGCCATAACCAGTATTCATTTGCGCCATAATGAGGAATGGAGCCGTAACAGCGTGTTGCAAATAAAGAGCAGGGCTGTACTGATAAGCATTTCGGTGGTGGTCTTACTCTCACTTTCCCTGCTTCTGGCTTTCCTGATTAGAGACAGGAATCGTAAGGCAGCATATCTTAGAAGGTATGATGATATCCGCAGACGGGCACTTTCGGTTGCCAGTGATTCTCTGGCCGACCAGCTGACAGCTGGAGCCAAGGCATTTCACCAGGATATTGCCTCCTCGCTGATAGAGGAGATTACCGGTGCACACCGTGCTCCGTCAGACAGTGAGATTTTGGTTCTGCGCTACAACATTAATCTCTATTTTCAGGATGCAATACGCGTGATGAGGGAGCGTGCGCCACGTCTTAATCAGACCGAGCAACTGTTCTGCATACTGCATTATATGGGGCTGGGCTACTCTGAGGCATCGCTTATGCTCAACAAGGAGCCGTCCTACCTGCGTGCCATAAAAACCAGAATGCAGGACAAGATGCCTGTAGATATGTATAACGTTTTCTTTGGATAATAAATATGCGCTATATGAGAAAGTGTCTTATGCTTTTGCTGGCGGCGGCAGTGCTGCCTGCTGTGTTGTCTGCTAATAAGGATGTGCCCTTGTCGAAGGGCGACAAGAATTCCGGTCTTCACCCGAGGATATTCAGCGACATTCAGTCGTCTGTACAAAGCACTATTGTTCGAGTGAACGGCATAGTTTACAAAGTTCGTTATGATGACCCAAATAGCCTGTTATATTCCTCATCATACTCAGGTATTACTGCGTACGGGTGTACGGTGTCAGGTGGAGATGTTTATGAATATAGTTATAGCGGTGATGTGTATGTACCATCCTATATATACTACAACGGGGCGAAGTTCTATGTTGACGGCATAGAGAAGAAAGCCTTCCGAAACTGCCGCAGCCTGAAGTCTGTGACGCTTCCGCCAGCGGTGGGAATACCGTCTGATGAGTATTTCCAGGGATGCGACAGTCTGGTCAGCGTGGCCGTGTCAGATACGGTCACTGTTGGTGGCGTATTTAACAGGACAGTACTGCCGGAGCTTAGTGATGGCGAAGTGTATGTTGATGGCTTGTTATTCATCATTGACAGTAATGGTGAGGCTTGTGTCACGCGGAGATCTTTCTTTGACTATTCCGGCGATATAGTGATACCTTCAAGCATAGAGGTTGACGGACAGGAGTATCCTGTAACACATATTGGACACTCTGCATTTACAAATTGCAGTGCTCTCAGGTCTGTAGTCATCCCCGAGGGAGTGGTGTCCTTCATTAAAGATCCACATCCGGGGTCGGACAATAATCGTGTTTATATTTCAAGTTTTCAGAACTGCTATAATCTGGAAAGTGTTACTCTACCATCCACTCTGACTGGCATAAAGGATAATTTATTTATGCATTGTATGAGCCTTCGCTCAATTGAGATTCCAAAGAATGTAAGCGAGATATCGGCTGAAGCCTTTGAAGGGTGCTCCGGGCTTGTGAGTATTACGGTGAATCCGGATAATGAGGTATATGACTCACGTGGAGGCTGCAACGCCATCATTGAGAGCGCCACGAACACTCTGATTGTGGGATGTGCCAATACCGTGATTCCTGACGATGTTGAGGTTGTAGGAAAGAGGGCATTCTTTGTCCGTAATGGCCTGACTTCAATCAATATTCCTGAGAATGTGAGAAGGATTGAGCAGTATGCGTTTGCGTGGTGCGCAGACCTGCGTAATGTGAGGATGTCTGAGGGTTTGGAGTACATAGGCAGAGAGGCATTCAGCGGCTGCAGCGGTATCACATCTGTAGTGGTGCCTGAGAGTGTTGATTCTTTGGAGAGGCGTGCGTTCGGTGAGTGTACGCGACTGTTAAAGGCCAGACTTCCAGAAGGGCTCAGCTATCTTGCTCCTGAGATGTTCTATTATTGCAAATGCCTGACCGAGGTTAATATTCCGCAGCATATCACCAGAATAGAGTATAGCACATTTGAGGAGTGCTATTGTCTTGAGTCGTTGGATATACCTGAGTGTGTCACACACATAGGTAACCGGGCATTTGCCTGGTGCACCAGTCTGAGCAGGCTGGATATTCCGGCTGGTATTAAAACCATAGGTAGTTATGTGTTCTATGATTGCGACAATCTGCATTATATCTCATTGCCAGATGATAGAAGCGGATTCTCAGATAATGCGTTTACTGGTTTCACTGGCCTGAGAAGTATAGACTTGCCAAAGGAAATGCGCGAGATCAAGAAGCAGGCTTTCGGCGGTTGCTCCAGTCTGGAGTATATTGAGCTGCCGGACAGTATCCGGATAATAGGCGATGAGGCATTCGTGGGGTGTCACAGTCTTACCTCAATCAATATTCCAGCCAATGTAAGCTCAATCTCAGTCACCGCATTCAAGAACTGTGAGAACCTGAGGAATGTTGACTTTGATGAGCGCAACACTCATTACAAGTACTATGACGGCCTGTTCCTGAACAGCCGTGGCAATGTGGTTGTGGCGTCTGTGGGAACCCCGGAGATTGTCATTCCCGACTTCGTTGAGGTGATAGGTGAGTCGGCGCTGACATCCCGCGACAGCATAGAGTCGCTATCCGTCAGGGGTAATACAATATTCCATAAATATGCTTTTGGAAAGTACAGTTTTTTGGATTTGGTGTCTGTTACACTGCGTGATACGATAACCCCGGGCGTAATGAGTAATTTTCCGAAAAGCGTGTCCGCCCTGCGTGTGGCTGATGATGTGCGGTATGTACCGGAATATGCGTTTGCCGATAACAAACCAAAATTTGAGATAAACACTGCCAGATATCTCAAGGAAATTGTCATTGAGGGATGTCCGGCAATAGGAAAGCATTCTTTCTATAGCTGTGACAGCATACGTACTATAACTCTTTACTCAGATGTGCCGCCCAAGGCACTGCCTGCGCTGCCGAAGCGTCATATTGAGATTGATGCCCGGTTACTGCATAATTATTTAGGGGAATGTTCCGATGTAATTTGTGAAGGAGAGGATTATGGTATTCTTGTCAAAAGCTTCATCAAAATCAGAGACATTCGTTCCAAGGTTGGTCAATGGCGTGCTGAATACTCCTATAATGTCGGTTACCCCGGCTGGTATGATGTGTCGTGTATTATCCTTCCAAACAGTATTTCCGCTGATCCGGAAGAACGCAGGCCCGCGCCATTTGATGTGGAGCTGTCGTATTACGATGAGAATGGTGTCAGACAAACCTGTAGGTCGGACTATTATGTAAGTGACACTACCAGGACAGACACAGTAAATGTCATGCGGGTCTTTCTGCCTGCCGCCGTGAATCCCGATGGCGGTAATAACATAACAATTACTGTCCGTGCCCGCGTGACGTCTTCCTCTTATACGCGTGGCTATGGCAATACTATGTTTCTGGATGCCATTACATTGGACATGTGTGAAGAGTCACCGGCGGATGGCCTCGCTGAGTCTGCTGACAGTGTGTTCTGCGGAACTTTTCCTGATAATGTGCTGGCCGAGGCGCAGGTGGTGGTGCCACCGGCATCGCTGTCATCGTATCAGAAGGCTGCCGGATGGCGTCAGTTCCGCTCACTCGGTATGCCGGATACGGTACGTGACATTGTGGCATCTGACGGATTGGAGACGGTGCATTACGGATTGGACGGCAGGATAGTCACTCCAGAGACTTCTGGCATTCACATTGTCAAATACTCTGACGGTGCCGTACGGAAGGTGTATGTCCCGTAGTTTTTTAATATACTGCAAATTTTTGTTGAAAACTTTTGCATCGGTTGTTTTTTTGTCTAATTTTGCGCCGCTTAAAGCCGATAGAAGTTTTAATAAATAAAAAATAATAAATCAAAATGATCGTAGTTCCGGTAAAGGAGGGTGAGAACATTGAACGTGCCCTTAAAAAGTTCAAGAGAAAGTATGAGAAGACTGGCGTTATCAAGGAGTTGAGACGTCGTCAGCAGTTTGACAAACCGTCAGAGCTTAAGCGTCTTCGTATGGAGCACGCCATCTACGTACAGAAACTGCAGCAGACAGAGGAGTAAAAAATCACTCCCAGGGTATTGCTTTTTCCGGATTTCTTTAATATATTCGTTGCCGAGACATTTCGGCAACGAATTTTTGTTTTATGTACGTAGATCAATTCTGTGACTATCTTAGACTGGAGCGCAACTATTCTGCAAGGACTGTAGAGAGTTACCGCAAGGATCTTGAACTCTTTGAGTCTTACCTGTCAGGTATGGACCGGCAGATTGATTTTCTCTCAGTTGATAAGGATATTGTCCGCTCCTGGGTGATGGGTATGATGGAGAAAGGCTGTCAGCCATCTACCGTCAACAGGAAACTGAGTACATTGCGCTCTTTTTATCGATTCCTGCGCATTCGTGGAATTACCGATATGTCTCCGGCTCTGGACGTCAAGGGCCCGAAAGGGAAGAAACCTCTGCCTCAGTTTGTACGTGAGGCGGATATGGACAAGCTTCTGGATGAGACTGATCTTGGCGAAGGATTCATTGGCGCTCGCAATAAGGCCGTGCTCGCTACGTTTTACGAGACCGGTGTCCGTCTGGCAGAGCTTGTGGGCCTTAATGATGCTGATGTGGATTTCGGCTCACATATAATAAAGGTGACCGGAAAACGCAACAAACAGAGACTGATTCCCTTTGGCAACGAGCTTTCCGTGTTTCTCACAGATTATCTCTCAGCCAGGGAGAAGGAGTTCGGAACACTCTCAGGGGCGTTCTTTGTGAGTACTAAGGGTGAGCGCATACCCCGTCATCAGGTTTATCGTCTGGTCAAGGACGCTCTCTCCCTGGTCTCTTCGCTGAAAAAGCGGAGTCCGCACGTACTCAGGCATTCATTCGCCACTGCGATGCTCAACCACGATGCCGGGCTTGGCGCTGTCAAGGAATTGCTCGGCCACGACAGCCTTGCCACTACGGAGATATATACGCATACGACATTCGAGGAGCTAAAGAAGGTTTACAAACAGGCTCACCCAAGAGCCTAAAATAATATATATTATGGAACTAAAGATTCAGGCGCTGCATTTCACTGCCACAGAGCAGCTGCAGTCATTCATTGAGAAAAAGTGTGCTAAACTGCCAAAAGTCCATGATTCCATCGGTACGGCCGAGGTTATCCTTGAGGTAGTTAAACCGGAGACGTCTATGAACAAGCAAGCCAGGATTTCCGTTACTGTTCAGGGTGGTGAGGTTTATGCTGAGAAAACCTGCGATACATTTGAGCAGGCTGTAGATGATTGTGTGGAGGCTTTGCTCAAGCAACTCAAGAAAAACAAAGAAAAACTGCGTGAGAAATAAAAAAACTCATTTTTCTTTGCGCGATTAAAAAATAGCAGTATCTTTGCACCCGCTCCGCTCTAACGAGATGCGGGTGCTTGTTTTGAACACTTGCCGCTATGGCTCAATGGTAGAGCAACGCACTTGTAATGCGTAGGTTGTTGGTTCGATTCCGACTAGCGGCTCATAAGATTGAAATTTTGAAACCGGGTGAATTCCAGAGTGGCCAAATGGGGCAGACTGTAAATCTGCTGTCTCTCGACTTCGGTGGTTCGAATCCATCTTCACCCACGCAAGTTGACGGAAACGGCGCGAGCCGGGCTTGCAGCTCCACCTTGATAATATTAAGGAAGGAACGATTCCGTGGCAAAGTTGCGGGAATAGCTCAGTTGATAGAGCATTAGCCTTCCAAGCTGAGGGTCGCGGGTTTGAGTCCCGTTTCCCGCTCGATTTTGTCGCTGTTATAGCTCAGCTGGTAGAGCGCATCCTTGGTAAGGATGAGGTCCCGAGTTCAAATCTCGGTAACAGCTCCACTCTCAAAGAGAGGAGTAATATCCCTCTTTAGGAGCTTTTTGCGGTTGAATGAGAAAATCAAGTTTGTAATCAATTAATAAAAAGAAACTATGGCAAAAGAAACTTTCGTGCGTACGAAACCGCACGTAAACATCGGTACAATTGGTCACGTTGATCACGGTAAGACTACCCTGACCGCCGCTATCACCAAGGTATTGGCTGAGAAGGTATCTGGTAATTCAGACAAGATCAAGTCATTCGACCAGATTGATAACGCTCCTGAGGAGAAAGAGCGTGGTATTACTATCAACACCGCACACGTAGAGTACGAGACTGAGACCCGTCACTATGCACACGTTGACTGCCCGGGTCACGCCGACTATGTAAAGAACATGGTAACTGGTGCCGCTCAGATGGATGGTGCTATCGTTGTAGTAGCTGCTACCGATGGTCCTATGCCTCAGACACGTGAGCACATCCTGCTCGCCCGTCAGGTGAACGTTCCTCGTCTGGTTGTATTCCTGAACAAGTGCGATTCTCCAGATGTTGACGGTGAGATGATCGACCTCGTTGAGATGGAGATGCGTGAGCTTCTCGACGCTTATGAGTTCGATGGCGACAATACTCCTATCATCCGTGGTTCAGCTCTTGGCGCACTGAACGGTGTTCCAGAGTGGGAGGATAAGGTTATGGAGCTTATGGCTGCTGTTGACGAGTGGGTTCCACTGCCACCGCGTGCTGTTGACAAACCATTCCTTATGCCTGTTGAGGATGTATTCTCAATTACTGGCCGTGGTACAGTTGCTACCGGTCGTATTGAGACTGGTGTTGTAAAGGTTGGTGATAAGGTTGAGATCCTTGGCCTCGGTGAGGAGAAGGAGACTACCGTTACCGGTGTTGAGATGTTCCGTAAGCTTCTTGATCAGGGCGAGGCTGGTGACAACGTAGGTCTGTTGCTCCGTGGTATTGAGAAGACTGAGGTTAAGCGTGGTATGGTACTTTGCCATCCGGGCCAGATTAAGCCTCACACATCTTTCAAGGCTTCTATCTATGTTCTGACACAGAAGGAGGGTGGCCGTCACACCTCATTCCGTAACAAGTATCGTCCGCAGTTCTACATCCGTA
>CALDKD010000027.1 GCA_937898885.1 uncultured Bacteroidales bacterium
GGCTTTGCCGATTGTTTATGACACGAAGATACAGTTTTTTTCAGAAACTGGACTTTTTTCAGCTTACCAAAGAAAATCACTTTGTTATTGCCAACATTCCATCTTTGAGCATGCACTTTCAACGAAAAGTGTCAAAAAATTGGACGATTTTCAGGTAAAAAGTACGATTTCCGCATTTTTGTTCGCGGTGGCGGACGGTGTGGCGGTAAATTTGTGAAGTATCAGAACGAAAACGGAATCATGTTCAAGCATTATCTGAAATTAACCTTTCGCAATCTCTGGAAAGACAAGTTCCAGACAGCGTTCACAATCATCGGCCTGGCAGTGGCATTCTTATGCTTCGGCATCTGCGCGTACTTTGTGCACGGGTTCCTGAGTATGGACAACTACTACGAGAATCATGACAGGGTATATGAACTGCAAACTTCTTATGGTGAAACCGGCGTATGGAAAGAATCATATCTGGTGCACAGTAATCCTGAAGAAATAATGAACCGTTACCCGGAAGTGGAATCGGTGTTCCGCTACTTGCATACAACGATTACGTTCTCCATTGAAGATGACTCTTTTACGGCTGGGTCTGCCGATAATGAAGATGACGGACAGTTAAGTCTGCCGCAGGAAATGGCATCAGAAGAACTGGTCACAATATACTGTGACACCACATTGCGCCATGTCTATAACCCTGCGCTTCTGGCTGGAAGCTGGGATGCTGCCATGAATTCTGAAAACAGCATGGTGATGACGGAAAAGTATGCCCGCAAGCTGTTCGGCTCAGCCGATGCGGCCATAGGTCGGAAACTCACACCTGCCTTGGGTGGCGACTACGGAACGACATTGACCGTCAGGGCAGTTGTAGAGAATCTGCCTCCCAATAATTCCATAGCGACATTTCTGCCTGTCGCCTGTTGGATTATGAACTCTGCCATGAATAAAAGTCTCCTGAATTTCAGACTTCTTCTGTACAAGGGGGTGGATGCGGACAATTTCAACGAAAAGCTGAAACAGTTTAATTTCAATGATGATGAACCCGGAAAACTCGGGTTCAGAGCGTTTCCCGCTTCCAAAGTAAAATCAGACACGATGGGCAATGAATATGGTCTATTCCTATCTTTTATTCTACTTCCAGGTCTGATTGTACTGCTGTCCGCTCTGAGCAACTTCCTGCATCTGCTCATAAGCGGCATAATAAGACGTGACAGGGAATACGCACTGCGCAAGGTGAACGGAGCGCGCACGTTTGATCTGTGGTTGATGGTCAGCACGCAGGTACTTGTCAGCATGCTTCTGGTGGGGATTGCCACATTTGTCATAATCATGCTGTGCACTCCGTTGCTGCAGATCAGTCTGGTTGGAAAACTGCAGTTCCAGTTCGATACCGCCATAATGCTGAAACAGAGCCTCCAGCACATTGGCATACTTCTGCTCATCGGCCTTATTGTAGCGTGGATTGCAACAGTCCGCATCAGGAACAACGCCATGCAGACGCACTTGCAGACCGGAAGCAGGCACCACTTGTGGCGCAATATCATGATGGGTGGCCAGATGGTCATCAGTTTCATTTTCGTCACTCTGTTGTGTGCCATGATCATGCAGATGCGCAAGAACACTGACCGCGTATATCCATGGCTCTCAAAAAAGGAAAAGCGGGAGATTCTGCTTATTACCCCACCGTCGTCTGACAGTGAAACGTGTGCCCGGATGGAATCGGCCCTTGATGCCATTCCTGCGGTCAGAGGATATGTATTCAATCAGAGTATGGACGGACTGTTGTCAGTAATCCCATGTGAAATCCTCAGTTCTGAAAAACCTTATCCGTATGACATCTATTGCCCGTGCTGTCCCGAAATGCTTCAGTTCCTGAATGTGCCGCTGCTTGAAGGCCGATGGTCTGAAAATCCCGATGAAATAATGGTCGATGTTAACCTTACCGGCAGGTATGGTATCAGTGTCGGTGATGAACTTACAGCGGATTTGTTTTTGGGTCAGGACGGAGGGTTGAAGACATATTCTGTGACAGGCATCATTGACAATGCCATGGAACACAGCCGTTATAACGGAGAACCAAACAAAGTTGATGGTGCCTTTTATTCATATAATACCGACCACCCGTGGGGAGTCTATATGGTGAAATGCGAACCCGGCATGACCGGTGAAGTCCGTAAGGCTGTCATGAAAAACATCTATCATACAGAATACGAATATGGCTATGATCCGGAGATTCCCACACTTTACGACCGTCTGCAGGAGATGAACGAAGTAGAGCATGAACTGATTGGCGTGTTCTGGCTGTTTGCCGGCATCGCTCTCATCATATCGCTGCTTGGCATCTACTCCACAGTAACCATGGAGACAACCGTGCGCCGCAAGGAGATGGCAGTCCGCAAGATAAACGGCGCAAAGACAGGTCAGATTGCCTCACTCATGGCCCGCCTGTACCTGTGGCTGCTGCTCATATCGGCCGCCATAGCGTTTCCGCTGACGTACTGGTTCTTCCATCTTATCGGCACATCGGCCCTGCCTTTATACCGCGAAATGTTCAACTACGGCCCGCTGTTCTATCTGTGCGTGTTCCTGCTGGTTGCCGCCTTCGTGGCCCTGACCGTATGGGCCCAGATTCGCCGTATTGCCCGCATTGAACCTTACACTATCGTGAAGTCGGAATAATTGTCTATTTTTACTGAACAGGGGACAGGATGTAGTTCCCTGTTCATCTCCCCTGTTCATCTTACCGGCTGCAATACCATAATCACATCATCTCCCAGTCTGATGTAGATATCAGCCAACTCTTCGTCATGATATTCAGCTAATCCGTATGCTTTGAGATGCTTTCCGTCGCTGGTGGTTATTTCAACTTGTGAAGCTTTCTCTGAATCAAACATTGATGTGAAGCTCACGGTATCGACCTTGTCGGATATCCTCATCCGTAGTTCATTTATCTGATTGTCATCCTCATCGTATCCTCTGATGACATATTCTGAACCGTTTCTGCTGATACGTACGATGTCCACCTCAGGCATGTTCAGATATTTTTTCTCACCTGTTTCGTAATGTATGACTTGTCCTGAACCCACTTCGGAATAGCAAAAATATTCACCGCTCCCCAGCTCCTTCAACGGGGCGAATGTCGTTTTGTAAATTCTGGAAGCGTCATCAATTATCATACTGAAAGGTTCATGCAGCACTGAACCGTGGAGAACAGGACCGCCATGTTTCCAGTCGTATTCCGATATGGCCGGCAGGACAATCTGAATATAGCAGTACACCCAATCACCATGACGGTCAAAATCCTGATCCAACGGCACGCCTTCAATCCGCAACGGTTTGATTTCCCTGCCATCGGGAAAGGTGACCTTGAAATCGCTGCTCACATATCCGGGGAACGAATGTGCGGCACGTACCAGCAGATTGCAATAGACTGTAGTTTCGCTGTCGGTGAAATCCACACGTTCTATTTTGAATTCATCCTTTGCATCATCATTCACATGGGTGGTCTGCAGTACGTAGCGCAATCCGTACTGATGATACCTGATTGTTCTGACCTTGTCGAAAATATCATCATCACCGGTTATCTGCAGCTGCTTGAAGAAATAGTTGGGATCGTTGCCGGCATACAGATTCAGCATTTTAGCATTCTCCGGCACTGGAGGGAAATGTAGAGTCTGATAGAAATAACCGAAATCGGGACTCCAGAAATAACTGGATTCGAAGCCTTCCATGCCTTCGGAACGGGTCTGACGGTAACGTACTCCGTCAACTTCAATCTCACAGTCGGACATTCCTATAACCCACTGATATGACTGCTGGTCTATACGCACCACAAGGATGAGCTCATCGGGGGCATTGATGACATCGGTCACCTCCTGCCAGTCGTTGCTGTAGAAGAACTTGGGGTTCTGTACATGAATGCCCCTGCCGGTATATGCGCTTGTCTGGGCGACATGTTTCTTCTTGACAGCTTCCATTGCACCGATATTGCCGAACTCCTTTTCAAAACTGTAGTTCTTGGGTACAATGTAAACCAGTTTGTAATCGCATGGCATCATACCGGGGTATGTACCTGGGATAATGGAATCTGTTACAACTGACACCTGGTCCAGACCGCGTTTCCACACAGCCTTGGCAATTCTGTCAACCTGTTTTGTGGTCATGTCCTTCGGGTAGATGGCCAGCCCGTGTCCGTCAAACAGGTCAATCCACTCCATAACCTTGTCTAAAGTGCCTGTTACTGACGGATTGACTACTGCTATTTTATTTTCGGTTTGGGTAAATATATTAACACCTGATTCTTTCAGTTTGTTCAGATGGACGTCTCTCTTCTGGGTGCAGTTCACCTCAAACCGGAACTGTCCGTCGCCAAGGTCGTAGATGGCGGGCGTGCGGTATTCCGGCATGGTCATTTCGGTCAGCATGTCATCGTTGTTGGCAATGCTTACGTGTATGCCCTTGTCGGCCAGACTGCGTGCCAGGGGATACGCCACATTCAGGTCATCGACATTGTACATGTAGCGCAGGGTCATGCGTGTGGTCTTGACCGGTTTGTACTTTGCAAGATAGCCGGCCACTTCGGTGGTCTTCATGCTGGCCTGGACACCGTCGACTGTCTGTACTTTGGCAGTGCCGTCCTCATAGACCCAGGTTTTGCCGTCCTGGAACGGGTCCCAGTGGAAGTTCTTGTCCTGTGCACTGGTCATGGCTGTGTTGAGAACTGCAAACACTGCTGCAAGCAATGGTATGAACAGGGCTCTGAGCCTGTTCCACCTGTTGGATTCATTTTTCTGCATCATATCTATACGCTTTTTAAGGTTTGTCTGTCTCAACCAGCTGGTCATGGCATAGCCGTGGTTTCCGGCTACGGCCTCAACCAGCATGAGCTTGTACTGGTATGCATCGGCCCCGGATTCCAGTACGGCACGGTCTGCCTGATATTCATGTATCAGCTCAATTTCCTTGTAGATGAGAATCATCACAGGATTGAACCACTGGAACAGCTGCATCACGTCAATCAGCAGGAAATCAAGCGAATGGGACTTTCTGGCATGCAGCATTTCGTGATTCCATACTGCCTTGTTCTCCTTTTCCAGCCATTCCTTGGGCATGAGGACATAGTTCATCCAGTTCATGGGCTGTGCCAGCCTGTCATTCTCTATAAGGTCACATTCGTCCTTGCGGTCCTGGTAGCGCCCGTCATTGATAACCCTGCGAATGGAAATCAGTGATACGGCTTTCTTGCCCAGCAGATATAGGAATCCCATGCACCAGATTATGAACAGGACTGTGGCAACTGTGCGTCTATAGTCTGTTCCGTCTGATTCCGTAATTTCCGATGACTGTCCGGCATCGGCAGAATCCAGTTGTCCTATGGCTTCAGTTGCCGCCACAGATTGTGAATCCCTGGCCGTAACTGATTCAATGGCTGTGGATTCCAGATGGAGCGCATCCCTCACATTGTTTACCATTCTGTTCGTCCC
>CALDKD010000028.1 GCA_937898885.1 uncultured Bacteroidales bacterium
TTATTTACCCTGGCGCCTTTGATATGGATATTCTCCTCCACTACTCAGCGGGATCAGCTACAGGCTCCTCTTCCTTACGGCCGCGCAGCTTGGCTACAAGATCCTCTAACCAAAGATACCATACAGAGCTGAAGCAGAATCCAAGGAACATGCAAACAACAAGTATCTTGGCCTTTGAAGGTTTGCTTTTTCTCAAAGGGATTGTAGGAGGTTGAAGGGTCGCACAGACAGGGGTCTCCAATTGCACTTTTGCTTTTGCCTGCTGCACTTGCTGGGCAGTAGTATTATAAACCTGGTATTTCAAATTTGCTTCATTCTGCAAACGCTCACGTTCAGTGAGCACCCTTTGGAATACCACCCCTTGATTGGCATCCACGTATCGGGCATAGCGCTGCTGAGCATCGAAATACTCAGTTCGGGCACTTTCATACAGTTGCTCATAGTATGCCAGATCGTGCCTTGATTTCTCAGTTCTATAATTGACAATATATTTTTTCAAGTTGTCAATGACAAGTTGGCAGAGATCGGCAGATATCTTCGGGTTCTGTGTATTGGTAGTGATGGAAATGACATAATTCTTCTTGTCGACTGCTACCGAGATACACTCGCTCAATTCATGGACCACCTTGAACTGTTCGACGGTCAAATGGAAAGGATCAACATTTTCATATCCCTTTACAGGCTCGGCCTTGTCTCGAAACAGATTAATAAACCAGCCGACAGCCTTCCCGGGAAACTTTGTGATAACCGTCCACCAGGGCGACTTTGTATAATTTACAAAATAGTCATACAGATCCGTAGAAACCTTTTCACCCTTAACCTTGATTTCTACCGGCATGCTGAACAGGTCGATCTTGAAAGGAACCGATTTAATGATTTCAGGATATAAATCCGGATACATGGCATCGGTTACAGCGATATTATTCAGATTCAGTCCAGCAAGAGCGGCAAGCGAATTCATATTGCTGTTTGACTTCTGAGCAATTTCAGGAGCAAGCTTGGCCGATGAACTATAAGTCTTGGGAATGCTGAAGCCGACAATCAGACCGAATGCAGCGGCAATGCAAGTCCAGATTAGTATAGGTTTCCTTTTTGAAAACAGCTTGCGCAACAAGGCCATTATATCTATTTCATTGTACTCCTCTTCATAGTACCCGTTGAATTCTTCCTCCATATAGACTTACTTTTTGAGAAGTGAAACGATAGTGGCTATCATCGTAGTCATAGAAGCAGCAGATGAACCCATAGACAGAATCTCAGCGGTTGACATCTCACGTCTTGACTTTCTGGTAGGTACGACGATTTCACAACCAGGTTCTATCTTTGCATTCAATTTACTACCCTTGCTCACATTGCCGTTCATATAGATAATGTAGAGCTTGCTGCGTTTTGCGCTTGAGCCGTATCCACCGGCAGCAGAAATATAGTATCTCAAATTCTTGTTGGGCTGATATAACACCGTATTGGGGTACATGACATCACCCTGAATACGCACGGTGCTGAGGAACTCCGGAACGATGATGCGATCCCCATCCTTGAGTATAATGTCATCTGCACAACCGGGATCAGAGACTGCTTTGGCGAGATCGATTCCAAGTGTATAATGAGAAGAGAAAGAAAGCTTGTTCACATCCACTGAATCACGGCCACCTCCCTGGTTGATCATTCTCCTGGTTGCAGAATTCAATGTGAGTTCCTCCTCTGTGGTCCTGCGGACTACCAGACCGCCTCTCAAATACGCATGATTGGTGACACTTCCAGCACGCCTGATAACATCAGAGATTCTTTCATCCTTTGTAAGAAGGACATAGCTGCCGGGGAAGGCGACTTCACCTTCAACGGTAACATGCTGAGGAGTTACGAAGCCGGGGCTGCGACGGATTGAGACAACATCATATGGCTGAAGTATGAAGCCCCTTCCGCTCCCCATCGCAAGGCCGTTCTCCAGTGAGAAGGTGTAAGTAGTGCCAAGAGTATCGGACGGTGCAAGGCTCGTAGGGTCAATGTCCCTGCGGGCAACCTCAACCCTAGCGGTTGAAGCGCCGTCAAGAAGGCCACCGGCCTGAAGTATCAGATCCTCGATTGTGGTATTCTCCGCAAACGGATAACTGCCCGGATTTGCGACCAGGCCGTTGATGGAGAATGATCCGCGGGACTTGAGCTCATGGATTCCGGAAACGACGACTACGTCATTCTTGCGAAGGGCCACATCCGCAGACTTTCCACTCAGAATGGCACCAAGGTCAAATGAGACGGTTTCAAGAGTGAGGTCGTCCATTTCCCTCAGGATTATAGCACGGTCAAGGAAAGCATCTTCAGTAAGACCGCCGGCACGTGAAACCAGCTGCTTGACGGTCTTGATATCTCCACCCAGCTGGAACATGCCGGGACGGAAAACATGACCTCTGATTTCTATTCTATTGGCAAATCTGTCAAGGTTGCTTCCGACGGTCACCACATCACCATCCTCAATGGGATATGACCTCATCTTGTTGCTGGAAATCGTAAATATCTCCTGTTCACTACCGGTATTACGGACAAGGCGGATATCATCCTTGTATGCGTCACCGGTAAAATCTCCGGCATACCTTACGAGGTCGTCGAGTGTTTCATTCCTGGTAAGTTCATAACTCATAGGACGGCGTACGCTGCCGGAAATAGTAGCGATCTTGACGTAAGGAGGAACAAGAACAACATCCCCCTCCTCCAAACGGATGTCGGACTCGGAATTACCGGTAAACAGATATCCATATACGTCAACGGTGGCAAACTCCTTTCCACCACGTATCACCTTTATCTCACGGAGCGATCCTGTCTTTGTAACGCCCCCGGCCCTGTACAATGCATGGAATACCGTTGAGAAAGAAGACAAACGATATGTTCCCGGAGTAGCAACCTCTCCCATCAGATTTACCTGTATACTGCGTATCTGACCAAGGGAAAGACTGACCTCGGTATTACCTTCACCGATGCTCGCATATTTGCTTTTGAGAAGTTTGCGGACTTTGGCCTGGGCCTCCTTGATAGTCAAGCCACTGAGCTGGACAGGCCCGATCTGGCTGATGGAGATTCTGCCTTCAGGAGAGATCACCTGATTGATTGTGGCTTCATTATATCCCCACAATTCAATGATAACCTGATCACCGGGGCCAAGCTTATAGTTCTCCGGAGTGGCCATGTTCTCATTCGGCTCAAAAGTCAGCGACTTCCCGTTAAAGACATTATGACCATAAATGCGGGCGCTGGATGAACTGTTGACATCAGCGGCCTCGGCTGTAAGTACATCGGCTGCACCGGCAATGCTGCCATCGCTTGAATCGGCTCTGCGTTCCCTTATTGAATGACCGACAGTCTGATCCGCCAC
>CALDKD010000029.1 GCA_937898885.1 uncultured Bacteroidales bacterium
CTGTCTCCGGTCTCAACGCTTCAATCAGCACCGGCCTCACCGAGGACTGCCTGGTGGTCCCTGCGTCCGCATCCGACACGCCGCAGGCCGTGACTCTTAAGTTCACCGTCGACGGCAAGGCCTACAAGGTTGACCTCAAGGACAATCTCGCAGTTAAGCTCCAGTCCGGCATCCAGACCGACATCACCCTCACGGTGAAGAACACCAGCGTCACCGTCGACGGCTCGTCCATCGGCGCCTGGGGCGAGGGCGGCAGCCAGACGGTAACGGTAGGTGGAAATCACACCGTGACAGTGAAACTTCACAAAGGCACACCGGCAAGTGAAGTTTTTGTTAACGCCAGCCTTGACGGATCAGGAAATTCGGTGGTGATAAAAGCGTCAAACGAAGCCGCCAGGGATTTGATATGTCTGCTGGATGACGGCAGTAGTATTGAACCTGTTGTGAATGGACAGTATTTCACATTCACTATTCCGAATGTCACGAAAGACATCACTGCGACTGTTCGTTATGAGTCCTACAAACTGAAAGCTTTTGTTTATCCAACCTACTCTGGCATCATTATATCGGAATATGAGACCGAGCATCAACCAGGCGATAGTATCACCTTGGAAGTCACATCTTCTGGCAAATTGGGCAATGGAGGAAAGTTCGTCGGCTGGAAGGACAAGGACGGCAACCTGATTTCGGAGCAGATGTCAATAAGCTTCGATATCGAGTCGGATTCATATCCTGTTGCTTTCTTTGACGTGAACTACGGCAGTGATGTTCTCGATGGTGTATTCACCGTGGCAGCTGACAAGGGAGACGGCAAACCGAAGAAAGTCCGTTTCTCGAAGGGCAACCTGTATTGCAGCGGAGCATCTTTCGATGAAAACGGTAAATGCACATCCGTTTCTGATGACCAATGGTTCCTGGAGCAGTATCAGTATGATTGCGGCGGAAACTGGGATGGCGGTACCCGAATCTCTCATTTCTTGTGGAGCAAGGACTGCATGCGTTCCCTTGATAAGACATATGACGTAACCGGTGCTTACGATCAAGACGTATTCTTCACTAATTCCACGAACTTTGCCGTGAATGGTGTCAGTGCATGGCATACGCTCTCCTCATCGGAATGGGCATACCTTTTGGGTGACAGTGCGGAAAGAAGCGGTAAGCACAGAACAGGAGTAACGGTAAACGACGTGATGGGCCTTGTCATAGCACCGGATAATTTCGAGGGAACTATTGAAAATTCATATACTGATTCGGAATGGAAGACTGCAGAGTCCGCAAATGGTCTCGTCTTCCTTCCTGCTGCCGGCTATCGCTATGGCAACCTTGGCATTCCTGTCATCTTCATCGCAGGCAGCTCCGGCTACTACTGGTCCGCGTCTTCGTACGGCCGCCTCAGCGCCTTTGGCTTGTTCTTCAACATCGACAATGTCAATCCGAACCACAACGACCTTCGGGAGCAGGCCTACTCAGTCCGCCTCGTCACAGAATCAAAATAATAATAACACCTTGCCCAAGGCCGTAAGGCCACAGGCAAGGTGACCAAATGAAAATCCTTGAAAGCCTTAATCCAGCGCCCCGCGGGGCGCTGGCCGGTTTAAATACTCTTGCAGCGGTCTCTGCCAAACAGCAGGGACCGCTGCTCTTATTTCCCCACCGCCCCCACGTCCACCCGGAGGCGCTTACAGTGCAATTTCCGCAGCCTTGAGATAGAAGTTGTTCGTGTAATACGTGAACGTCCTGCCGAGGTCTGGAGCATCTGGTTGAATATGTCGTTCATAACACCGCTATTTTTTTTCTTTTTGGGGTCTCTGATATTCTTACTTCAGCGTTTGAAATTTCGGTACGAATTTTGGTGTCTTTTTATGAGATTATGATGCGAATATCAGTCTTTGATGGGCATTATGGAGGTTTGCCTCGTATTTTTGATGCGAATTTCGGGAATGTTTCATATTTTTGTACCCAATACAAGGAACTATCGTTATGGCATACTTCAAAAGATACATAGATGACCAACTTCGAGAGTGGAAAGAAGCTCCAAGACGAAAACCATTGTTGATACGTGGGGCGCGTCAGGTTGGCAAGTCAACTGCGGTAAGGGAATTTGGTAAGACTTTTGAGTTTTTTGTTGAGATTAACCTTGAGAAACAGCCGGCCTTGCGTGACTTGTTCCCAGAGAACATAGATGTGAAGAAAACCTGCGAGAAGCTGAGCGGTACTCTTTCCGTTCCAATAATTCCAGGGAAAACTCTGTTGTTTATTGACGAAATACAGACATCTAAGGAAGCAATCATGTCATTACGTTATTTCAAAGAGGATTATCCAGAACTCCATGTGATAGCCGCAGGTTCATTGCTGGAATTCTCACTTGAAGAACTTCCTTCATTTGCCGTTGGAAGAATACGTTCGCTATATATGTATCCTTTCTCATTTGACGAGTTTCTTTTGGCACAGGGGCTTGACCTGACTGTAGAATTCAAGAAGAAAGCCGGAAGTGAGGATCCATTACCGGAAACTGCACACAATGATCTTGTTGATCAGCTCCGCACTTTCTATCTAGTAGGTGGAATGCCTGCTGCTGTTGCCGAATGGGTAGAGACAAGAAGCTACCTTGAAGTAGCTCATGTACATCGCGATATCATAGATACCTATCAGGATGATTTTTCAAAATACAAGAAACGGGTTTCCCCTGTTGTACTGCGTCAAGTGCTTAGGTCTGTTGCTTTGCAGATAGGCCGTAAGTTCGTGTGTGCACAGGCAATACCCGATACAAAGTCAACCGTCATTAAGGACGCATTGCATCTTCTTTCACTGGCAGGACTTGTTCATCCGGTCATACATACGGCAGCCAATGGTCTTCCTCTCGGCGCAGAAGAGAACGACAGCTATACAAAGTATCTGTTTTTTGATTTAGGCGTTATGCAAACAATGCTGGATATTCCTGCAGCCGATATTTTGACCGCAAATGAAGTCGATTTCGTGAATAAAGGCGGTGCATCAGAAATGTTTGCGGGACTTGAGATGCTGAAATATCAGGATTGTCTCACAAAAGGGGAGTTGCACTATTGGCAATGTCAGGAGAAAAAAAGCCAGGCAGAGGTCGATTATGTTATTTCACACGGCGGCAAGGTATTGCCGATTGAAGTGAAAGCGAGTACTCAGGGTAGTATGCAGAGTCTTTGGATTTTCCTTCGCAGTCACAAGTTGTACAATGCAGTCCGCACTTCGCTTGAGAATTTCGGACAGTTGTATTACTATGACAAAAAGGCGGACGATGCTGAACGGCATGTGGAGATTATTCCGCTTTACGCTCTCAGTAATCTACAAAGCCTCAAGTTGGTGTAAAAGAATAAACGGCCCATTCCTGTGGCCCCTTTTTCAAATACTATCTGGGGGAAATCCACGTTACCATCTACACCTTATCATCATAGAAAATATCGTAGTTGCTTTCAAACAGATTGAATGGTATCATCAATGTACTGTTTTGC
>CALDKD010000030.1 GCA_937898885.1 uncultured Bacteroidales bacterium
TTCTGCGCCAGCCTGCACCGCAGATTGAGCCACCGCTCACAAATGTCATCAATCCCACGGACCATATTACCATACCTGGTCCTTTCCTCCTTCCTGTCCTCGGGGATTGTGACATATACCCTGCGTTCTTCCTTCGCGGCATCCGCAGTAGCGGCTGGATGCCCAGCGATATACCTGTCCACAACCGCACGCAGTTCGGCAACCAGGGCATCCTCGTCAAGGCACTCCTTGCCGGAAAGCTTTTCTTCCGACAGGAACTGCACAACCGGGGAATTGTCATCGGCAGTCGGCCTGGTATAAACAAACAGCCAATCCGGGCAAACAGATTTTCCAATCCGGACTTCCTCCCGAGTATACTCCCCGCACCGCACGCAGAACAACGCGATGAATATCTGGCTCTTCTCCACCAGTTCCCGATCATACTCATCCTGCTTCCTCTCCCCCGTGTATTCCGGGTGAAAATCCTCCCAGCACTTCATGCACACCCTGTACCCAACGGGCTCCTTCTCATCATTGATCCGTCTGATGGCATCGCCGATTGCCTCCCGCCAGGATTTCATCTCCCAGGAGGAACCCACAAATATGTTGATTGAGGTCATCCCGCAAATTGATTTTTAATGTCCCAACAAGTTTCGTCGCTTTCATAATATCGCCGCCAAGCAGCCAACACCTCATTTTGTTCCAATGACTTCTCTTTAGACAGGCCCTTGACAATCATCGCCACAGACATCCTCAAATACATCTTTTCGTTAACTGTCAATTCATCATCCGTTCCAACCACTTCCGTAGTCAGGAACAAGCGCTTCAGGCCCAAAAGGAGATTATCCCTGACAGATTGCACCCCGGCAAATGAATTTTCGACAAAATAGCCAAGCACTTCAATGATATGAATTCGTCCGGACCCGGAATCACAAAGGAAGAAATCGCTCATCAACTTGACATATTCAGTCACATCCTCTCCCTTTATGAAAAGATACTTGACAGCGCCGATACAATCAACCACATAACTATCCTCAGAGGAGCTCAAACGGTTTATTATCTCAGTTCCAAAGTCTATTTCCCCATCAAGAAACTCAGACAAAGCCACTCTCATCCGGAACGACGGAATAGAGTATTTCTCGAATTCTTCCGTCACCCTGACCAGTCCGGATTGGTTATCCGGGCAAAGCATGCTGAAATTCGGCGCAAAGACAGAGACAACAATCCGCCCCAGATCCTTGAAACGGCTTCTCAGTTCATCCGCAACAGGAAAAATCTTACCGGGTTTCTCATCTTCAAGCAGATGCCCTTTGTCTGCATCCCACATGTCAATGGCTTTCTTGCAGATATCATTCAACAATGGAGCGTCCCATGAGAAAGAGATATTGTCATTTGTCGTGCCCTTTATATCATTGAAGATGGGAATCACACCACCGTATATGGAAATCGATTTGTCCTTCCCCATTGCAGGAAACTCCTGACTTCTGAAATAAGTTTTCAAGAGCGGCTGAGGGTCAACGTCCCCGGGATGCGGGAATGACAAGAAAGCAAAACGGTTGAAAAGGGTACCATCAGGGAAACCACTGGCATCTCGTTTTGCCCATAACAGTTCAGACAGCCGTTCCTGCTGATTCTCGGAAAGACCGCCGCACTCGTATAGGAACAGCAGTCTATAAAGGATGACCTTATCTTCATTCCGGCTCTTTCCAAAGCTTTCCAGCAACATATCCACCGTGGAGGAAACGGATGCCAACAGTTTCTCCGGCTTTTGGACATACCCTAACGGTTCGAGCCTGCCGTCACCGAAACGGTCTACCGCAATGCTCATTGCAGCCAGCCGGGGAATCAGATTCGTGGTTTCCTCGACCGTGAACGAAGACATCAAAGACTGCAACAGATTGTCCAATCCCTCGTACCGCATGGCGTCCGGAGAGCGGAAGATGGAATCGACCAGTTCCATCGTCCCAAGCCGTGCCTCTGCAGAAGCCTTCATACACAAACGTGAAAGGATTTCAGGGAGGACAGCCCTGAAAGCAAGCATCCATGAAGGAGATGCGCCGGAGCCCTCAACCTTAAGCAGGTCGCACAGGCAAGCCTGATACCGTCTGTACAGCAAGTCAACATTCCGGGATGGCGTCCGTTCCAGGAATCTGCGGTTATATACCGACTTCACCATCTTGGAATCCCCGGACCGCAACAGCCAGCATTCCGCTATTGGCGGAGAGCAATACGCCATTACAGACAGGGCTTTCTGCAGGGACGATTTATCAATTGTAGACAAATACGGAAGATGGACCGGATACCCTATCTCTTCATAATACATGAAGAAAGCGTACGCCACGCGGTAGTCCTTTGAGTTCCCGCCAATGTTCGTTGCTGTACTCGAGTACCCCAAGCGGAAGGAGGCTGTTGTCGTCGATACTCTCAGAGCATCTTCAATGGGGCGGAGATGCGACTCGAAAAATTCGCGTTCATACCAGATATCTTCATAAGAGCGCAAATCCAGCCAGGTCTTTTCCGCGGATTTCAGGTCGTCCTCTCCGTCGGAAAAATCCGCCTTTGACATACATTCTATCACCGTATGGGCATGAACCTTTCTTGAGGCCCAGTAAAAACACTCCCGTTCCTCGGCTGCAGCCTCCAGCCTCGCACTGATTCTGCCGAAAGCCTTTTTGCATATAGCCATGCCTTTGTTCAGGGAAAGATACTCGGCCCATAATGAGCCCCTGCGGATATCCCAATAGAAGTCTTCCCTTGCGTCCTCCCAATTGTTGAGCACATCTTCCAATAGAGGAAAATCATTTGAATAAACAGCATGCAAAGCCTTCTCGTATTCAAAACGGCAGCGCTGGTCATCTGTCATGATTCCCATTTGGGAAAGCAGGTCTGCCGCCATGCTCCCCCACTTATCATTCCAGCCCTCCTGCCGATACAAACGCAACAGACTGAGTTCCAAATTAACCCCTGCGGTACGAATCTCAACGGGACACTCCGCTGAAAACGGACCATTATTGGCTATCACCTGCAGATAGATGCCCTCCCAATCATTATCAACGGGGAACAAGCATTTCTCAATTCGCCAATTGAACAGGTCCACGAACAGGATATCCACACCCTTTTCAAGTTTCGAGACAGTTTTGGCAGACAATGAAAACCCTTCCGAATTAGCCCAGTATTCCCTTTTGTTTCTTGGCAGGGCCAACCAGCCGGGGTATGTGTCACGGTCCTTTCTCCATTGCTCGTAAAGGGCATCAGCACTCAAATCCCTGTATGGAATCCGTCCCCAGCCAATCACTTTTCTCCAATATTCCGCACGTCCCGTCTCTTGCCGGCTCCGGCTGTTCAACAGATAATCCAGCACGGCTTCAACAGATTCCGAGTCAGAAGCCCCCGTCCCTGCAAAATGCTTGATGTCAACCACCACCACTTTCTTCTTCTTGAATGTATTGCGCGTGGCTGACGGCAAATCATCCAATGAAAGCAGATATACAGGCCTTTGATTTGACTTCAGGGCATCCTTGACCCATCCAAGCCATTGGAGGAAGTTGGGATCATTGCCAGAAAAGCCTATCAGGATCAGCGTACCCCGCATGATTGTATTCTGGATACTGCTTATCATTGCCTGATGCTTGACAGGGTATGTCCGATAATCCTCTTCGGTAATGATGACAGACCTGGGGATATTGATGTCGCCATGAAGCTTCATCAGCAAAGGCGACGACCCGGTTCCGACATCCGCACTGTTGGTAATTATCGTATACCCGCGCTTGTCCTGCCTCCCGAGTCTATCGGCGCTCCTTTCCAGCAATGTATCATAATTCGTGGTATATACGTCATTCCACGGGAGCGCCATCAACTTATCATGTGCGATTGACGGTTCAAGCATATCATCGTTGACCGCAATCTTGATAATCTTATTGAGCGCAGCCCGACCGTGCTGAATTTCAACTTCCTCCGCCAGCCTCAACACACTCGCATAAGCCCGATCAGAGCTGTCAGCCTCATGCCCACGGACTCTGGCTATGAACAAATCTCCCAGCTGATTCCAGTCAGGCGGCAACTTGCCTCCCGGCTTCACCAAGGCATTCTTGCTGAAGCCAGCGCCTACAAAAAGGCTGGCCTGATGGCGCCAAAGCAGCTCGGCTATCCTGTCAAGATGTACTTTTGTGCTTCTGTTCATATAATATAATGATCGGCTACCGGTCAAATTTCACAGCAAAAAGCCCGGCCCAGAAAGTCAGGGAACAGGTCAGTCTGGTAATAAATATGAGCAAGGACACGAAGGTAGGAATAGCCAACCTTATCGGTCCTGTATAAAATTGAATTGTACGGCTTTCGGAACTTTTCTCTGAATTCGGCGTCTGAATCAGGCAATTCCAGATTGGTTTGAACCGACAACTCATCGTAAAGCCTGCCGGAGAACAAAGCAGTTTCAATGTCATACTCATCCTGAATGGGATATGCTATCTGAAGGCTCACGTCTGAGTCATCAGCCTGTTTCTTCAAGCTGGCATATGTTTCCGTCAGCCCCATGTACGACAAAAGTTCGAGGAAAGTAGTTATCAAAAGAGAAGAAGACGTACCATAATCATCAGACTTCCCGTACAAACTCTTGGCGAGGGCCATTCTGTTGCCAAGCATCTCAGGCCATAACTTTGTGCTGTTATGGCGATTGATCAAATTAACCACGCTTTCCACCAAGTACCCGGCCATGAACGATTTATCATCATGTGCAGGACTGTGCATTAAATACAGGAACAGCAACTGAACGGGAATGGAATGAGTGTCCAAAAGAGGCATTTTAAATCCACTATTATTACGAATGATCTCTTTCAACATTTTCTTACGTTGATCGATGACACCCTTGGAGGCAACAATCAATGATTCCGTAGCATAGAAGAAGTAAAGAATGTCGTTCAGGAAATCATAGCACCTGAGTGGATATAGAATCTGCTCGGGGCCACGAGAGTCAAAACCATAAAACCCATTCTCGATTCGTGTTGCACCAATGATTTTGTTCAGGTATGCCTCATAAACATCCATTTGCTGAATGACCAGAGGATGGAAGTGTTTGATGATTCTCTTCTTTCCCTCCAGATTGTTCCGGAGAATCCAACCCCATGTTTTCAGCACAATAGTATCCATGCAATATTTGGCCGGATACAAGTTATCGGCCTGTTCGGCATAATACTGGACCATGGCACCAATCAGACGCAGAGTGGCGAAGAAATTCAGTTCTGTCCTGGCAGTCAGCTTTCTGGCACCTTCCATCCGCGCAATCTGCCTGTCAACAAGCTTCACAATATCAGAATAATCATTCCCCTCGGAATCAAGCAAGACCAGCAGTCTCTTGAAGAGTCTGTAGCTCTCGTCATCCGCAAGCAAAGTTTCCTCGAACAGGAACTTCGAGAACATCTGGGTGAGCACACTCAAATCCCAACGTTCAAACCCGCCGTCGGGGAATTCACTGGCAACAAACCCATCCAGTGTGGGAACAGCATTGGCATCAACCATGCCGTTGTGCACATACACGTATTTTCTGGCATATTTGTCCAGATTGGGGATTGAAGCGTCCCGATACGGCGTGTTCTTCGATGCCCTCATGGATTCTATGAGTCCATCCTTTTCGTTCAATACCGTATCATTCACATCATGGGCGCGGAAGCCCTTAAGTTCAATCAGATAAAGCGTAGGAACTCCTTTGTCCTTCTTGACGGCAACCACGTCCCGGCCATATTGCGACTGTCCCTTGGACTGCTTTGGAGTAGACAGGATGCGAAAACCCATCCGCTCCAACAGCAACGGGAAAATATAATCCAGTTCATTGTCTTCCTTCAATGACGCGACATACTCTTTAACTATCTCCTGCCTCAACATTGCCATAGTCTTTCATCAATTCATCATACCATTTGATCCTGTCGATGGGCATCATCGCATAATCCATCATCCTGGCCGGGAGCGATACCTGTATGGGACTCAAGTGCTGCGTTGTCCCATCCTTCTTTCTCCAGCCACCGCCACGGGCAAGGACCTGTTTCTTGAACAAATCGTATATGTTATTATGCGGCCGTTTCTGTTCCGCCTCATCCATGTACTTCTTCACATGCGCCTGCTGCGATTTCATAGCCTCCCTATACAACTCGTATTGAGCGTATTTAGGCGACAGTTCCTTAAGATTGCGACGTTTCTCAATAAACTGGTGCCGGTCATCAACATACTTCTTAATAGCACGAGTCGCGTCCGTATCAACGCCTGAAGAATCAATTGCTGACGTCACATGGCCCATATAATCGTCGGTATACGGGCGCAGTTCCGCAATCAGAGTATTGACAACGCGGTCTGATTCCGAGTTGAAGAGAGGCATCAACTTCGGAAGACGCGTCTCGGGATTTCCGAAGTCGCGCAGCATGAAAACAATGAACAAGCATTGGGCATTCTCCGGGAGGGCAGAAATGTCTATCGAGGACTTTTCAAGATGGAACTCATCCCACAAGCGCCGCCCCACATGCCTGTACCGCCCTTTTGGATTCAGGACGAAGAAAAGCACAAGGTCTTGGAAGATGCCTTCCTTCTCGGACAAGTTACGGAGGATGTTCCTTAGGCACAGGACATCTGCCGGTTGCAAATTTTCAGCGACGCAAAGAATCACCTTCCCCAAGAAATCGGAATTATCCTCATAGAAGGCCAATGTATTGTCTATAGTCTGAAGCGATGAAGTCCGAGAAGCATCTCCCAAACCTTTTATCAACGCAAGAATGCACTTCTCACAAAAAGATGACAGACCATCCTGCCCGGTCACCCAAATACAGAATACCCGGACGTAATCAGTTGTATCACGGTCAAGCAAAGCTAATATCCGAGTCTCGCAATCCGACCGCAACGCTTCATCATCAAGCCTGCCCACGGACTTCAGCAGAAAGTTCAACGCATCCCGGGAAAAGAAAGAGTCGAAGGATTTTGAGATGAGGTAAGCCTTATTTACAGCATCAGACGTCAACTGGGCAGTATTGACATACGCGCTGACGAACATTTCCCGGTTCCGTGATGCCGGAAACATTGAACAATATCTGTCGAAGTCGCACTCCATCAAACCAGCTCTCGCTGATGACTCATGTTCGGAAAGCAGTTCCAACAGTTGCAATCCCCTGTCATAATCAGTGCGGCAGAACACCCTGACGGATGCACCAATCTGGCCGGACATCCCATCATCGGCCGATGGGAAAGCCCTGACGACTCTTGCCATAACTTCTGGCGACCATGAGCAATACGGCGAAATGTAAAACAGTGCGGCAGCCCACGGCCAGACATTCTCGCTCTCAGGAAAAGAGATCGCGCCATTGGCATCGGTGGCAAGATATGCAAGACCTATTGCATGGGCAACGATATGTGCCCTATGCCCCAGTCCAAGTGGAACCCTGATGAGCTCATCAACATCAGACCAATCGGAAAATGATGAACCAAACACAAAAACACCTTCCCGCTCCTTCTCGGTCAAATACTCGACCGCGCGGGCAAGTTCTTCCGGAATTTC
>CALDKD010000031.1 GCA_937898885.1 uncultured Bacteroidales bacterium
AAGGAGGCATATGCTGTATTCAATCTTTGTCTTCATCGTTTCTTTCAGCTTATATTAATAATCACTTATCACGGACAGCGCGGACACACCGGCCCTCATAGCGCCAGGCGTCAGTCACCACGTTGTTACATAGAGTGGCCGCATACCATGGATGTATTCCGCCCCAGCGAAGTGTAGATGACCAATAGCTGCAAATCTGGCCTTTCTCATAAAAAGTATCTCCGTTACGATGGCCGCAGGCCGGAAGGAAAATCGAGTTGTGCTTGTACCCCTTTATGTTGCTGTATATTGTATAGCCAAACACCGGTATGCCATAGTAGGATCTCCGGTCCCATATCCATTCGCAGTTCTTACTGTCAACGAGTTCATTCAATTCATTTTCCGTAGGCATCCTGCACTTTCCAGCTGTCTTAACATATGCCGCATCATCCTCTTTCTGCAGCACCCCGAAATCGGAACCGTTATATTTTGTCATCGTCCATACTGGAGTACTAATTCTCTCACCTTCGTTCACATATTCGCCGTACCTGTAATTGATTTCCGAAAAACCGGTCAGGAAAGGATCCGCCCAAGGAAAATATACGCCGTATGGGTCTTCGGAGGTAGCGCCTATATTATCAGCCGCCCAAAGCACATTTGGGAATCCCAAATCCACAAAAGACAGTTCCATTTCCGGTTTCAGCGGCGTTACCGTTTCCCTCCACACGGGGCGGACCGTGAATCCCAGATACCTGCAATACTTTACCGATGCTACAGATTCCTCTGTTATGGCAAGACTTTCCGCATTGCCAGAGTTGTCCAGGCTGAGAGAAGCGGACCAATAATAGCCGGAACCATCACTAACCAATCCTGAATCGTCACACTTTCCACCAACCGGCAGGAAAATGTGACTGTCGGCCAGGGAATATCTTGAAGACACAACGCCTGACGCTCCCACCTTGACACCCTGGTCGCTTTTCGCTTTCGCCTTGTAGACAATGTATCCTTTTGCGCCGATGTTATTGTAATTATTCGTCCAAACCCAATAGCAGAACTCATCTATTTCCTCAAAATCCCTTTTTGTAGGCATACGCCAGCCTCCGCCCCATTTACAGTTGGCGGCATCATCAGCAGACAGAAGCGTCCTCATCCAGTCGCCATTCTCACGGGCAGGATATGTGTACTTATTAATTTCGTTTTCGGTACCACCGTCACTAAACTTATAGTTGGACCATCTGCTTGGAGAGTCGCAAGTCCTTGAATCGCCCCAGGAATAATAGCTGCCGGACTCTCCCGGGCTGGAGGCATCAAGGTTGCAGGTAGCCCAAAAGGTTCCGGATGGCAGACCCAGGTCAGCATATTCGTGACCACAGTACTTGGAATGGAACAATGTGGTGAATTCGGCGTTAGTTATCAGCGAGCGGGTAATGCTTAATGTTCTGTCCGAAGATAAGGACTTCGTGCAGGCAGAGCCGTCAACACCGGTCATCTCAATTTTGAGTCCGCGGTAATCGCCCTCGCGCATAGCGATATATAATAACGTTCCCTGCGGTTTGAGCTCAATGCCGCCATCCTCGTCCCCGGCAGAGAAGTGTATGGCCACGTAACCATGATCAATTGATGTGGATGGATGGTATTCAGGGAAATAATCTCCCGTTATCTCCAGTTTTCGCAGCTTGACCGATTGCGCGTTCTTGATGACAAGACGCAGCAGTCCGCCGGTATTCTGGAAATTTATGACGTCTGTCTTGCCGGCTGTTACTGTAACCCGCGCATACATCGGAGCGTTGCTTATCTTGCCGGCCATATAGGTCTGGGTGCTTTCCAGAGGAACGTCCTTAGACGAAATGCCATAATAGGCATCGTATGTGCCGTCATCGAGCAACGGGCCTGTGAATTCTCCCTCGGTTGTGCCTTCCCCACCGGCCAGTGCGAATTCCTGGCCGCCTATCTCTATTTTGTCACCGGCTGTCCATACTACATTGTAGTCACCATCCTTCTGTAAAGCAGTGCGTGTAGAGGCATCGGCAGTGCTGGCAATCACTGTCATCTGCCGGATCCGCTCCTGCAAGCCAGGCAGAGGCTCGTTGTTGTCGCAGGAAATCAAAGCAATTGCGGCAAGTACAAATAAAAATCTTTTCATAATATAAACCTTTTTAGCTCCAACAGTCGTCATCAAAGTTGTCGCCGATACCATACCGTTGATTGCTGTTTTTACCACTCGCGCACAACAAGCCCTGCGTACGCACATTTATCACCTTTATACTTGGAATTGTATAAGGCCTTATCCCATCTGCCACCTTGTTCCTGATATCCGCCATACTATATTTGCTCATTTTGAATTTAACGCCTGTCTGATCCCGCATCATACTATCTGCCGAATTGCCGCAAAGATATACAAAACAATCTTATCGGCTTTTTACTATCCGATTATCTTCGTAAATTTGCAAAAAAAATATCATGACGTGTCACCTCAACCTTCGCCACGGCAAGCTATCAGGACGCTTGTGCCGGACCATCGTATCACTTGGCCTGTGTGCGGCCATCATCCCTGCCCTATGCGGATGCAAGGGCAGCGGCAAGGGGAATACGGCTCCGGACAACTCCCTGCAGATTACAGAGAGCGAGATCATAAAGTTTGACGGCTCAATGCTGGACTGTATGCTTGACAGCTTTGAGGTAATCTATCTTGATGACTCCAGGGAGGCCCTTGTCAGCGACATCTCCGACATACGTTACGATGACGGGCGGTTCTTCATACTCTCCACCGGGGGATGGGAGAACAGCTCGGTTATGGTATTCGACTCCACCGGACACTATCTGCACAACATCGGGCATCAGGGCAACGCGTCATACGAGTACAACAATCTGTCCGGCTGGACG
Organism: uncultured Bacteroidales bacterium; assembly: GCA_937898885.1. Classification (GTDB taxonomy): domain Bacteria; phylum Bacteroidota; class Bacteroidia; order Bacteroidales; family Bacteroidaceae; genus Colenecus. Next base: position 2,863 of record CALDKD010000031.1, read on the forward strand.
CTGGACCCCGTGCGGAACGAGGTGATAATAGTACAGTTGTACCCCTCTCAAATCTATTACTACGGCTACGACGGCAAGTTCCTGCGCAAGCGCTCCATAGGCGAGAGCGATATCACTTTTTCTACGGACCGCATATATGGGTTTATGCCGGATGGCACACTGCTGCTCAAGAATCATCTGCACACCTACCCAGTGGACGATTATGTAATGATACGTCCCGACGACAGCATCAGCGTCCCCTTTGACAGACGTGATTACAAGATGGGGCAGATTGAGGACTGGCAGGGTGATTACAGCATTGAGTACGAAGGATTCTGTACCGCTAACGCAAGTGATGACATTTGGCTGATGCGCCGGTTTGACAACCATATCTACCGTATATGCGGCATCGACAGCATTGAGTGTGTGGCCAACCTGAGCTTCGTTGAGGAGTTGCCGGAAGACATGAGGCGCGACTTCAATTTTATGGGCGACAAATACTTCAGCTCCATCTTATCGGACATAACCGACACACGTGACTTTATGATTATCAAATACAGGGACGGAGCCGAATACATATTTGAGAAAAGCACCTCAAAGGTGTACCGTAGCACCTGGAACGACCAGACGTTCAAGAGAATCCCATTCGCCTCTACAAAGGGCTGCTATGACAACACCCTGATAGGCTTGATCGATATTATGGATGCAGAGAACTGGCTGACCTCCAACCAGGACGATGACTCTGACGACAGGAGCGACGATAGCGTCAGAGCCGTATTCAGCAAGGCCGCCAGGCGTGACAACCCTACCCTGCTGCTCTATCACCTGAAATCTCCGGAACTTTAACACCCGTGTGTAACAAATACGGGCGTGATACGTCTTTATATCAGACAACCTTTTACGGACAATTCAAAAGATGAGTAAAGACAACACAAAAGAAGGAGAAATGAGAAAAGCAATGATTCTGCTGGCAGTGGCGCTGATGCTGCCATTTTATGCCAATGCGGCAAGGAAAGACAATGCCGGCATAGACAGGAGCAGCCTGTCGGAGATAATCCGTACGTACAGCTGTGAGGACGGATTCCAGGTGGTCAACATAGGCTCATTAGCCACGTCGCTGCTAAAGAAAATAGTACGCACTACGGCGGAGTACGATGATGACCCCGACATCAGGCAGGCATTAAAGATAATAAGTAACATAAAGAAGGTGTCAGTCATCAGCTATGAGGACGTAGATGAAAAGACCCGCTATCAGATAACCACCCGGCTGAGCAAGGCGCTTGGCAAGACCGACCTTCTTATGGAGGTAAAGGACGGAGACGATACAATGAGGATGTACGGAGTGCTTTCAGAGGACAGTGAGACCGTCAAAGACTTCGTATTGTTCGTGCCTGAGGACTGCGCGCTTATCTGCCTGTTCGGCTCACTCTCCGTTGATGCGATAATGGAGCTTGCCGGCAACAATCTATAAACCGGGCATAATGACAGCGGAACAGTTCTCAAAGGTATATCAGCCACTTGGCGGACAGCTCTACAGAGTGGCATTCCACATACTGGAGTCGGAGATGGATGCCGAGGATGCCGTGCAGGACCTGTATCTAAGACTCTGGAACAGCCACCAGACGCTTGACACCGTAGAGAACCCCACGGCATACTGCCTGACACTTATCCGCAACATCTGCGTTGACAAGCTAAGGCAATCCGCCATCAGGCAGTCCACACCGGTTGAGGAGATTCCGGAGCAGGCGGAGCTTTCCCTGCCATCGGATATACTGGAGCAGAGAGAATCAATAGACAGGATAATGCAGGCTATGCGTGAGTTGCCTCCGAGGCAGCGCCAGATTCTGAATCTGAAGGTCTTTCAGGACCTGCCGTATCAGGAGATCGAGAAGAGGACAGGAATACCCTATCTCACACTGAGAGTATCGCTTAGCCGTGCAATTAAAAAACTGAGAATGTGTTATGAGGACAATTGAGGAAATTGAGAGAATGAGTATGGAGGAGCTTGAGAGGATTGCCTCCAGCAAGGATATCAGCATCCCCGAGGGGCTTGACGACAGGATATCCGGCACTCTGACGGCGGCGGCCTTTCACGCGCAGGAAAGACCTGCGGCCAGGACACGCCATACAATCATCGGCATCGCGGCATCGGCGGTTGCGGCAGCCTGCCTGGGAATGGTACTCGTCAAGGCAAGCCAGCCTAAGGATACATTCACAGACCCGATGCTGGCATACGCGCAACTGGAGCAGACATTCCAGTACATACAGACAAAAATGGGCAAAGGCCTTGAGATAGCGGCCGGGGCCGAGCCTGTAATAGAGAGAACATCTGAGATATTCAATGGAACCAAATAAGATAGAATTATGAGAAAGATAATGATTATCGCAGCCTTTATGCTGCTCACGGTAAGCGCTTTCGCACAGAACGGCAAGGCCATCTACAACAAGTACTCCGACGCGGATGATGTATCGGCGGTCTATATATCGCCTGCCATGTTCAAGATCATAGGCAACATACCAAATCTGAGCATAGGCCAGGACGATGTCAACCTGACACCGGTAGTAAAGAGCCTGACAGGTTTCTATCTGATAGACAGCGACAACCCCGGCGTGAACGCCTCACTGCGGAAAGACATAGACAAGCTTCTGGATGCCGGCAAGTACGAGCTTCTCATGGAGGCCAAGGACAACGGCGAGACTATGCGTATGTACACCATAGGAGATGCTGCCATAGTGACAAGCTTCATTATGACCGTAGTTGAGAATGACCAGTGCACTTTCATTGCCCTTGAGGGAAAGATATCGCGCGACAAGTTGTCTGAGATTCTGGCCACCGCAATGGACGAATAATTGAATTTTTGTCTATATTTACCGATTGTTAGATTTTTACAATGGCAAACAAATAGGCAAAACATAGATTATGAAGAGAACTATCCTGACATTTCTGGCCCTTACGATGGCCGCCGGTATCGCTAACGCGCAGTTTATGGGTTTCCGCTCACAGCCGCAGGACCCGTCAGACCCCTACACCATCACAGCAGGTAATGTAAGTATGACAATCGATGCCGGACGTGGTGCAAAGATTATGTCGTACAAGTATGGCGAGACCGAGATGCTCTCGCAGCTCACAATGCCCAACCAGTTCGGCAGCACATTCTGGACAAGCCCGCAGGTTGAGTGGAACTGGCCGCCAATCCCGGAATATGACAGCCGCACTTACAGCGTTGAGAAGGATGGCGACAACCTGATTATGACCAGCCAGCTTACGCAGAAGCTCCCGTTCAGAATAATCAAGGAGTTCATTCCCAACGCAAAGAAGGAGACCATCACCATAAACTACACTATCAAAAACGAGGGCGATGCAGCCCGCCAGGTAGCTCCCTGGGAGATTACCCGCGTGCTGAACCAGGGCCTCATCTTCTTTGAGGCACCTATGGAGAGCATAGACCCTGCAGGACTTATGCCATTCACATCGTCAGACGGAATATGCTGGATGGTTCCCGATGAGGACCGCCAGAACCGCAAGATCAACGCCGACGGAAGCGGCTGGCTGGCATACGCCGGCAACGGCCTGCTCATGCTCAAGAAATTCACCGATCTGAAGGGCGATCTGAAGCCGGCGCCTAAGGAGGCTGAGATTCAGGTCTATCTGAACTCAGGCAAGACCTACATTGAGCTTGAGAGCCAGGGCGCCTACACAATGCTGCAGCCGGGCGAGACCCTCACCTGGACCGTAGTATGGAAGCTTATGCCGCTCAAGACCGACGCCGCTCCGTCAAAGAAGCTTGCCAAGCAGGCAAAGAAAGCAGCAAAGTAATCATATCAGGCAACAAACCCTGAAAGCATAACGATTTAAGGTTTTAAGGTTTTCATTCAACTCTTGTCAAGGCAAGGCAATGATTAATGTATGACCTTGTAAAACAATGATGTTGGACTTGGTGCCCTGAGCGAAGATCACGCCGTTGTCGCCGCTGAGTGTCGCGGACTTATTTCTCCCGTCTGAGGAAATATGGCGCCGTCGATGGCCGCCTTGGTTGCGGTTGCGTTTACTGTGTAGAGTTCTAGGTCGGTGAGCTGTTCCATGGAATTTACCTCTTCAACAGAACTCTTGGCGCAGCCTGCAAGCAATGCAGTAACTGCAACTGCCGCAAATGCGAATGATATATGCTTTGCCTATGATATACGTTCACGGCAACTGGAAAGATGAATTTCTGCTGCTAAAAAAAACGTTACCTTTGTCCTAAGTTATGAAAAGATTTCTCGTATTCATCCTTATATTCCAGGTATGCATTCCCTCTTTTGCGCAGTCAAAAGTCATTTTAGGCATAGTCAAAGACAAAGCCGGAGAGCCGGTCCCGTATGTCAGCGTTGTTCTGACCCGTGACAGTGCAATTGTTACCGGCGGGTTGACTGATGACAACGGCAGGTTTCAAATAAAGGCAGATGCCGGCAAATACACACTGACCGCCGAATTCATCGGGTACAGCAAAGAAACAAGGCAAGTGGAAGTGAAGGCTTCCCGTCTGGACATAGGCACAATAGTCCTCGAGGAATCCGTCCAATCTCTCAGTGAAGTCGTTGTCTCCGCAAAACAGGAAGCAAAGAAATCATCTGTTGAACATACGACAATTAACGCAGACTCAAATATCTCCGGAGCGAAGGGCTCCGTTCT
>CALDKD010000032.1 GCA_937898885.1 uncultured Bacteroidales bacterium
TTATTAATAATTATATAGTAATATAACTACGCGCGCGCGAAATGAAGTTTATTACCGGTAATGCGGGCCGCCCATGAAAACACGGAACACCTTAACCCGGTAAGGTGGTAAGGTAAGGTTGTAAGGTAAGGCATCAATACGTAAGGTAAGGCATCAATACTTTCTTGGAATCTGATAGAACCAAACGTAAACCGGAACCGGACGTAAACCGGAACCGGACGTAAACCAGAACCGGACGTAAACCGGAACCAAACGTAAACCGGAACCGAACGTAAACCGGAACCGAACGTAAACCGGAACCGAATCTGAAGTTGTAATCAGCTGATAATTAGATGGAACCGAAATGAAACCGAGTTTCATTGAAAAAAGCTTGTATGGTTTCCGGGTTCATTTTCCTTTGCCATCGCAATTCAGCGACAAGCGGTGGCCACCCTAAGGCTGATGCACCAATGTTTAACCTTAAAAACAAGTGTAGAATGGAAAAGAGCACTTACAGGAACGTGACAGTTGAGTGTGTCACTCAGAACGAGAAGCCCTCTGTGGGCAGTACCCTTACGGGCGTGTTGGCAATGAACAATGCCGGATTCCGCTTTGAGGAGGCGGTGGCGGGCACGCGCCACAGCAGGAACCTGAAGCTGTTTGAGGGCGATTACGTGAGCCTGGTGCACAAGCAGAACGGGCGCTACCAGTGCCACCTGCGCACCATTGACGCAAGCGGAAGCTTTGACCGTCAGAATGTGGCATACAAGGTATATTGCGAGTTGATGAGCGCGTTCACACATATTCAGTAACAGACTATGAGCACAGAGATTATCAACGACGAGGAGGAAGGCGGCAAGGGATTCGCACGCCTTCCCATGAGAGACAAGGACCTTCCACAGATTGTGCGCCAGCTGGTGAGCAACGCGCCGGTCAAGTTCAAGATGCCTACATTCATAGCCTGCATGGCTCCCCTGGGATGCCTTGCCACAAGGCTAAGGTTCCACTACCCTTTCGATCAGGACCCGTCGGCGGTGCTGCTGCAGGTCATAATATGCTCAGAGCAGTCGGGCGGAAAGTCGTTCGCGCGCAATGTGGAGAGCGTCATAATGGCGCGCCAGAAGCAGCGCGACAGCGAGCAGCGGCGGCTGGAGCAGGAGTACCGTGAGCTGAAGCTGAAGATGTCAAAGAACGACTCCCTGCCTGACCCGCCGAAGACAGCGGTGGTGTGCTGCCCCATAAGCATCAGCATAGCGCAGCTTGTAAAGCGGTGCGACGCGCCGGTAAGGCTTTATGGAGCGCCACTCACCCTGTGGACATTCACCGAGGAGCTGGCTACAGCCACCGAGACCAACAAGCGCGCGTTCAGCAACATCAAGTCCATAATGCGCACCGCATACGATCTGGGCAGCGAGTACGGAGTGGACTACCTGAGCGACACCAGCTACTCTGCCACGGTTGATATCCTGTACAACACCATGTACTGCACCACCCCGTCGGCACTGGACGAGTATATGGACAAGAAGGCCGTTGAGGGAGGCAACATAACCCGCGTGATTGTGTGCGACCTTGGCACGCAGCTGGGCGATGAGGCGCCGATATTCAAGAGAATGACACAGGAGCAGCACGACACCATTGACAAGTACATAGGCCGCATGATGGCAGACACCTATCAGGAGGACGGCGGCATCTGTCCGGAGAAGTACATCGATATGAGCTGGCTGGACAAAGACATACGTGCCTGGTGCGATGACAAGAGCCTTGAGTCAGTGAAAAGCGGAAGCACGGCCCTTGGCACATTCTTCAAGCGAAGCTCCAAGACCGCGCAGCGCGTTGCGGCACTCTGCTACTATCTGTATCAGCTGGAGATTGAGCAGCCAGACAGCCGTATGACTGAGACTAAGGCACGTAACTCCACACGCAAGCTGTACCATTGTATGGCCGATTATATTCTGGACGGTATGATGCGGAAATGGGGCAAGCGCTTTGAGGAGCTGCAGGCCAAGCGTCTGGAGGAGACCCGGAAAAGCCAGAGCAACCTGTTCAAGAGTCTGCCGGACCAGTTCAACCGCACGCTGTTGCGCGAGTCAATCAAGCGTATGGAGCTCATCACCCCCGACTGGGTATTCATGAGTAAGTGGAAAGCCCGTGGAATTATCCGGAAAATCAACGATGACCAATTTATCAAACAATAACCGCCCTTACCGATATGGAAATAATAATAACCCGTTACCACAGGACAAGCAAGGCCATAGAGGGGCGCCTTACAATAGACAACTCATACATATGCGACACCGAGGAGTGGCCTGAGAACCGCCTTCGCCCCGGCACCTACCCGCTCGGACTGCTCAAATGCAAGCAGTATGACCGCCAGATGCCTATGATTATGCCGAATGTCAGGAAATTCAAGGTCTGTATGAAATGCGGAACCTGTGCCGCCGCTGAGAGCTGCAAGCAGATACGGCTGGTGTACAACAACACCCTTCTTCACAATGTGTGTCCTATGCTCAAGCCTGGCAACGGAGTATATGGCCGTAAGGACGGCAGCATAATAGTTGGTCAGATGGTATGCCCCGGCTGCCTGGCGCACCCCGTTGAAGCCTTCGACCGCCTGATGAACCTCATCCGCAAGGCCCCGGACGATGAGGAGATCACGCTGCAGATCGTTGAGTGAGTGGGTCAAGGGGATGGGTCACGGTACCTGTCCCCTTGCCCCACTCTCTCAGACAAAAGTCGCCTTGGTGGTCTGAAACGAGCGTCTCCACAAGGCATAGTCATACAGGAGAATCGCCGCAGCGGCAATGAATACCAAACACAAGACCTGATTGAGATTTAATTTGACATTGAATTTGAAATGGAGCAGACTCTCAAACAGCCCAAACAAGTCATTGTCCGGCGCATTCAGCCGGCCTACGTGTATCTGTAACAGCACGTAAAAAGCTACAATCGATACAATCAATACGCCAATGCACACTTGCAGCAACCTGCGATGGGGTCTCATAATCTCGCGGCAACGATCCTCCACAAGCATTCTGGTAAGCTCCTTGCGGTGATCTTGGCAGAAATCTTTAAGCATAGCATCAAATTCCTCGTCTTTCATATTCCAAATGTATAGGTAACTGTTCTTTCATTCTTTCTCTGGCCCGGTTCAGGATGGTACTCATATTCGTTTCCGTAACATCCATCCTGATGGCCGTCTCGCGCAGGCTCAGGCCGTCTATATAGTACAGCGTCAGGGCAGTGCGGTCACGGGCCTCAAGTTTCTGCAAGGCGGTATGAATCATCTCTACACGCAATGTCCGGGCGGCTTTCTCCTCCACATCCACACTCTCATCCATTCTGTCGTGCAGCTCCAATGTCAGTCTCTCTGTGACGTGTTCAGAGCGGTGCTTGTATATCCTGTTTTTGTTGCACCAGAGGCTATTGCAGCAAAAACCGCAGTCAGAGGCTGTCT
>CALDKD010000033.1 GCA_937898885.1 uncultured Bacteroidales bacterium
GCCTTGATTACGCGGTTCAGTCCGCCACCTTGCTGCAACACCCTCTGATTGCGGTCTTGATACAAAACGCAGAAAATTTCCGCTGTTTTTCAGGTGAGGCGAAAGATATAGGGTTTGGGTAGGGGGCGAAAGATGTCCGGTTTACCGCCAAAAAAAGAGCAGCCGGGGCTGCTCTTTTTTTGAGCGGTAAACGGGGCTCGAACCCGCGACCTTCGGCTTGGGAAGCCAACGCTCTACCAACTGAGCTATTACCGCGATTGCACCGCGAAGATAATGGTTTTTATTTACTGGAGCAAACCCTCCGCCTTTTTATTTGATATCCGTAACCGTCAGGGTGCGGCCCGAGACCGTAAAGTGAACGTCAACCCCCTGATACCTCATACCATACACCCGCTCCGGATCATCCTGATAGTGCGGTCGCGGGTCCTGCGCTAGAATATCTCTGATTGTTTCAATAGCCTGTTCCGGGAATCCCTCCGGCAGATTGGCTACAACCCCCTCAGGTATCACCACATCAAGAGACTGCCCGTAAGTCTGCGCCGTAAAGCCATCAGTGGCATCAGTGCGGCAGTCCGTGAACGGAATATACGGCTTGATATCATAAATAGGAGTGCCGTCCATCAAGTCCGCTCCCGCCACGTGAAGCACAGGCCCCTCAGGCCCGCTGAGCTCAATGCTCTCCAGCCTTACGCACGAGAGACCGATAGGATTGGGGCGGAAAGGAGACCGTGTGGCAAGCACACCCATTCTGGTGTTGCCTCCCAGCCTGGGCGGACGCACCGTAGGACTCCATCCCGTATCCGGCCGTATCGCCTCCGAGAACTCCCAAAGCAGCCAAATGTGCGAGAAACCCTCCAGCCCGCGAAGCGCGTCGGCATTGCGATACCTGGGGCAGAAAACAATCTCCGCCTTATCAGACTCTATCAGTCCGCTCTGCCTTGGTATTCCGAACTTATCGGTAAATCCGTTTCTTATTATGGCAATATGCTCCATTCCCACTTGTTTTTGCGAAAGTAGCAATTTTTTCCTAATTTTGTGAGTTACGCTACTCATTAAAGACGCGATATGAGGAGAATCTTATGCACGCTCATTGCCTTGGCCTGGGTATTGATGGCATATCCTGCCGGAGAGTGTCAGGCATATGCGGGTGGCTCCCGCTATGAGAACACCGACCGCAGGCTATATAAGGATTGCCTCTTTGATTGCCTGGCAGACTCATTAGACGGCAACTGCGTCTTTCAGAACTGCTCATTCCAGAACATCGGCAACGCGCCTCTGCTGCACTCTCGCGGCACCGGAGTGGTGTTCCTTGGCTGCAATTTCACAGCCGGGCAGGACAATATCCCAACCGTGTATCTCACCGATGGCGGCGCGCAGGCCGCTCTGGTTGATTGCTCCTTCAACGGCGGCATAGACAGCGTGGCGTGGGCCTCCAGTTCCGATAATCACCTGAAATACTATCAGTACAATGTCACCCTCAATGGCTCAGAACTCATAGTGGGCGACACACTGCAGACCGTCTGTATGGATGGCCTGCCATTGCTTGATGCCTATCGCTTCAGCCTGTATGGCTGTGACTACTACAATCTGTATAACCTCTTGTCAGGCTTTGATGGCTGGGACCCCACCGGCCAGGAGCCCGTAGTACGTGCGGCCGAGGAGTATTACTCACGCCGCCTTACCGGCATTCCTGTGTCAATGCAGCTTGCCACAGACAGCTTTCTGCTCACCGCTGGCCAGGAACCAACGGTCGTAACTTTCCAGGCTAAGCTCATGAGCGGCCAGAGCGCATCTCCTCAGATGGTGGGCTGGATGCTTTCCAATGAAGACGATGCCGCCATCTCCGAGCCCGGGGTAACAGACAACCGCTGTACCGTTTACAGCATATCTCAAAAGGAGCAGAACAGCACCGCTATGCTTCAGGCGGTATCGGAATCTGGTCTTGAGGCATCGCTTCCACTTACATTGAGGGCAGAGCTGCTCGCAGCGCCTCAGTTCATTGAACGTCCGCACATAGAAAAGGAAGGTGGCAAATATGTTGTGCGCTATAAGCTTGACTTACAAGGGTATTGTGACGAATCGCGCATCATCTGGGGCGAAATTGTCAACAGTGGCGACAGTCGCAATATTCATCATTTAGTCACAACAAGTGCTGAATATTCAAATTCCTATACTCCCACACCGGAGAACGCCGGCAAATACCTGACCGTGCGTGTAGATGCCCGCAGCAACCGCAGCGATTACGGACAGGCCGCCACTTGTATTACCTCAAAACCGGTACCTGTGGGTATGGCCCGTAGAGGCAGAAAACACTGAATGTCATGAGACGCCTTTCCGTAATATCAGCCCTGCTCCTGCTGCTTCCGCTGCTCCTCGCAGCGCCGGCCAGTGCCCGACGCTCATCCAACGCCCGTGCCGACAGCCTTAACCTGGTGGCTCAGGGCTGGTTCCCTGTAAACCTTGACTCCGCGCAGTATTACGCCGAGTCCGCATCATATCTGTCCGGCCGTCACTCACAGTCGCGCTATGTGGCCGCCAACACACTCGGCGACATCGCCTTCGCGCGAATGAACTACGTTGAGGCATCGTACTGCTACGAGTCGGTATTGAAGCGCAGCCGCAGCAGGGTGGAGTGGCTGAAGGCCTATGTGGGAATGATGAACATCTGCCAGCGCATATCAGACAATATGTCCTTCTATCAGTACCGCGACAAGGCGCTTCTTGAGCTGCGCGGAATAAAGGACGAGCTCGGGTCGCTCTCGCCGGTTGAGCGGAACAGCGTGGCGCTTGCCGAGGCCGACCTCCGCATAATCTCCGCCACCTATTTCTCTGTAGTGGAGCAGGGCGGGCAGGCGCGTCAGGAACTCTCCAGAATTGAGGCCGCAAACATACAGCATATTGACACACTGCGCTTCTTGCGTATCAATATGCTTGCCGGAAACGGACGTATGCGGTATCTCTCAGACATATACCTTACGGCTGAGCGCAACGGCTATGTGTGTCAGAGCGCCATAGCGCTGCAGGGAATGGCATCCGCGCTGATGGCTTTGCCCGCCGACGACGCATCACCCTTGTCACCAAGGATCACCGCCGCCATCAACCCCACAGGCCTGCCCCGCGACCTTCTTATTGAGCAGCTGCTGCTCAGGGCCTTGCGCCAGTTCCTGCAGTACGGCTCAATGTACGGCGCCACTGAGACCTATTGCCTTCTCGGTCAGTATGCCAACGAGTGCGGTAACTTTGCCGGTGCCATAGAATGGCTTGAGAAGGCCCTCGATGTAATCAACACCTCGCGCGATGTGGCTATGTCCGGCATCGACAACCTGCCGTATCTGGAAAGCTGCCGTGCCGACACCGTGGTGGTAGAGAACGCCTGGGTGGAGCAGGTGCCTTGGATAGCGGTGCCCGAGTGTATGAGCCGTATCCGTGAGCAGCTCAGCATCTCCTACTCAGGCCTGGGCGATATGGCGGCATCGTTCTATAACCGCAATGTCTATCTTGAGCTTCAGAAGACCATCCGTCTGGACCGCCGCTACGAGGCGCGTCAGCATCTGCTGCGCAGGATGAACCGCTCGCTCGTCATCGCGCTTGCCGGAGTGGTGGTCAGCATCGTACTCCTGGCGCTGCTGCTCGTTCCGCTTCTACGTGCGGTGGGTAAGCGCAATATCCGGTATAAAAATGTCAACGAGCGCCTTATGAGCCTCTGCGGCGATATCCTTACAGCCAGACCTGAGGAGGGCCAGACTATGTCCGCCTGCCTCACACGCCTGCTTGACAGCGGGCTCGCTCCGCTCATCGGCACCGGAAACACCGTGATAGAGCAGGACGGCGATTCAGTGCGCCTTGTCTGGCAGGGCTGCCGTCTGCGTGCCGACTCACAGATGCTTATTGACACCGTAACACCGTTTGTCTCGGCCTCCCTTCAGAGCGCCGGAGTGATAGAGGATATCGGTGAACGCCAGATTATTGCCGGCAAGGAGCATCACATAGCCCTGTGCCACGCCGCCGAGAACAAACGCCAGAACATCATCCGCCGGGCCTGCTGCTCGGTTATGTCAGATTGCCTGCCGCTCATTGACAGGATGGTTGGCGAGACCTCCAGGCTCAAGGCGGGCGATGAGAGCTTCGCGCACCACTTGGAATATATTGCCGAGCTTGCAGAGCGGACCGGCCAGTACAACGCCCTCCTCACACAGTGGATAAGGATGTGTCAGGGCGAGGTGAGCCTGCATATCGAGAATTTCGCGCTGCAGCCACTGCTCAACATCATCAGCCACGGCAGCCACAGCTTCCAGCAGAAAGGCATCAGGCTTGAGGTAGGGCAGACCGACTGCATTGTCAAGGCCGACCGTGCGCTCACCCTGTTTATGCTCAACACGCTCGTTGACAACGCCCGCAAGTTCACACCGCAGGGTGGCAGTGTGTCAGTACAGGTGCAGAGCTCGCAGGATTGGGTTGAGCTCTCCGTGTCCGATACAGGCATCGGCCTTACCGACAGCGATATAAACAAGCTCCTCAACGAGAAGGTCTATGACCCGCAGAGCATCGGTCAACAGGATGCCGGCCATTCCAAAGGCGGCGGCTTCGGCCTGATGAACTGCCGCGGCATCATTGAGAAATACCGCAAGAGCGGTCCTCCGTTCGACTGCTGCTCGCTTGGCATCACCAGCCAGCCGGGGCAGGGCAGCCGCTTCAGCTTCCGCCTGCCAAAGGGCATCCGCCGCACGCTCCAGCTTATCATCCTGCTTCTCTTGCCGGCCGGACTCCGTGCCCAGAACGACAACGCCCTGCTCGATGCCGCATACACCTTCGCCGACTCGCTCTACGAGTGCAACGTCCGCGGTGAGCACAGCCTTGCCCTGCAGTACGCCGATCTGGCTATTGACTGCCTCAACGAAGACTACACCGCCCTTACCGGCGATACCGCCTGCCTGGCCAGCCTGCTCTCCACAGCCGCTCCCGCCGAGCAGACCTGGCTGGCACAAGGCTTCGGCACCGACTATCAGACCATCCTCTGGATAAGGAACGAGGTAGCTATAGCCGCCCTGGACAGTTACGATATGGAGCTTTACAAATACAACAACGATGCCTACCTCACGCTCTTCCGCCTTTTCTACAGCGAGAAAGTCCTTGAGCGCGACTGTCAGCAGCTCCAGCGCTCCAACAGCAACGTGCGCATCGCCATCCTGCTCATCATCGTGGCCATCCTGCTCTTTGCCATTCTGCGTCTGGTGCTCTACTCGCGCTACTGGCTCCGCTACCGCAGCGACACCCGCCAGATAATGAGGCTCACCGGCTCCATCTCATCGCTTCTCTCCGATGCCGTGAGCCGTGGCGACTACAACCTTCGCCAGCTCACCGACAACCTTGCCGGCATCATCTGGCCCGAGCTCAGGCTTATGATGAACGTGGAGAGCCTCACATTAAGTATAACCAGCGATGACGGGCGCTTCACATCCACCCGTGGCAAAACAGATACCCCTTCCGGCACCGAGGTTACCATCCCGATGACCCTGCTCCGCGATGACTCTCAGACCGAGGTGGGCAATATGACAGTGCGCCTGCGCGATGGCGGCGACAAGAACGACCGTATGGCCTGCCATACAATAGCGCGCTATCTGGCCGTGTCCGTGCACAACTGTATGCTCCGCCTCTCGTCGGGCTACCGCAGCCTGGAGCAGATGCGCGAGGAGTCGGAGCGACTCGCCCTTGAGGACAACCGCCTGCACGTTCAGAATATGGTGCTCGACAACTGCCTCTCCACTCTGCGTCACGAGACTCTCAGCTACCCGTCGCGCATAGAGCTGCTAGCCGGACAGATGCTCCGTGGCGAGGGCGATACCGCAGGGAGCATCAGCTACCTGAATGAGCTGGTGCTCTATTATCGCGAAATCTACGATATCCTCAGCCGCAACGCGTCGCGCCAGCTCGGCTCGGCCGCATTCAAGGTTGAGAACGTGTCCGTAAGCGACCAGTTCGCCGCAATCCGCCGGAAGTACGCCACCCGCCTGCCTGAAGGCATCAGCCTCAGCGTGGTCTCCGATGCCTCCGTATGCCGTGGCGATTCCGTGCTGCTGCTCCTGCTTCTTGAGAATCTGGTGGAGCAGGCACTCTCATATCCTTCCGCGGGCACTCTCTCCCTGTATGCCGAGCCCGACGGCGATTTCGTCCGCATCGTCTTTGAGGACAGCCGCACAGACATCCCGCAGCAGAATCTTGGAATGATGTTCACGCCTCTCTGGCAGCAGGACAACCTGCGCTATGCCACCTGCCGTCAGATAATACGCCAGATAGACGAGTCAATGGACCATCCCGGCTGCCGCATCAACGCAGAGTCCCGCCGTGGCGGTGGGGTTACAATATGGCTCACGCTTCCAATGCAGAGCCCGAACCAATAATGTCAGAATATGGAAAAGTTTTCAATAATAGTAGTAGAGGATGTGGCCCTTGAGCTGAAGGGCACGCTCTCTATCATCAAATCCGAGCTTCCCGAGGCGGAGGTTGTCGGGACTGCAATGTCGGAGTCTGAGCTCTGGCCTCTCCTTGCCGGCACGCAGGCGCAGCTTGTGCTTCTTGACCTTGGACTTGGCGGCTCCACCACTGTAGGCGTGGACATCTGCCGCCGCATCCGCAAGGAGTATCCGCTTCTTAAGGTGCTGGTCTTCACCGGCGAGACCCAGAACGAGAAGCTTTGGGTGGATGTGCTTGAGGCCGGTGCCGACGGCCTATCCCTGAAGACTGGCGAGATGCTTACCCGCAGTGTGATGATGGATGTCATGTCGGGCCGTCGTCCGGCGTTCAACCAACCGGTGCTGGACCGCATTATGGAGCGGTACATCAAAGCCGTGCGCCAGGACAACTCCAGCCGCGATGCGGCCATCAAGTACGATATCGATGAGTACGATGAGCGTCTTCTCCGTCATCTGGCGCTAGGCTACACCAAGGATATGATAAGTGACCTTCACACTATGCCGTTCAGCAGCAAGTCTATCGAGAAGCGTCAGACTGACCTTGTGAGCCGTCTTTTCCTGCCCAGCGAGGGCAATGTGAATGTGGCGCGTCTTGTCACCCGTGCCATTGAGCTGCATATTATCGACCCAGAGAGACTTGAGCCAGATGAGTGACCGTCGTTTCCATCTTCCTCACCCGGCGGTAGTCTATCTGGCCGCTCTTCTGGTGGTGGTGCTGCTTTCCTGGACGGGCGGTATGTATGACTTGCGTGGGGTGGGACGCGGCGCTGCCGTTCCGCTTCGCAGTCTGCTCGATGCGCAGGGCATTCGCTGGCTGCTTCGCAACTCGGCGCGCTCTATGGCTGCCGCTCCTGTGGGCAATGCTGTCCTGCTGCTGTCGTGTCTGGGCGTCTTCGGAAAGAGCGGGCTGGGCCATGCGCTTGCCCGTGTCGTGCGCAAGGGAAACATCGCTTACAAGGAGCGTATGGCGCTGCTTCTGGCGGGTGTCATCTTTGCGGCTATCCTGGCGCTTACCGGCATTGGCGTGTTCGGGCGCAATCATCTGCTGAGTGGGCTGTCGGGTGGCTTCCTGCAGGGGCCGCTTATTGATGGGGCAGTGTTTCTGCTTTTCCTGGCGGTGGCTGTTCCGTCTATCGTTTACGGACTTACTGTGTACCGGCTTCGAAACATTGATGATATCATTAACGGCATGGTCAGTCTCTATGTCCCGCTGGCATCGTTCTTCCTTACAATGCTCATCGCCTCGCAGCTCATCGCGGCCTACGATTACTCAGGCCTCAGCGCGTTGCTTCCCGTCAGCGCCGCCACCGGTGCCGCAATCCGCTTCCTCATCTGGTGGCTTCCACTTCCCATCATCTGGCTCCGTAAGTGAATCAGTAGGGACAGGTACCGGTGATTCATTAATTGCTGAGAATGAGCGCCGCTCACTGCGTGAGCTCTCCTTGCTATAAGAAAGAAAGCATCGCAACCTGTTGGATGCGATGCTTTCGTGGTGATTCCGTTGGGATTCGAACCCAAGACCTACTGCTTAGAAGGCAGTTGCTCTATCCAGCTGAGCTACGGAACCAGCCTTTTCGCGGGCGCAAAGGTATGATAAATTCAACACACTAACAAAAAAAGCGCGATAATTGTGACGAAATGTGTAGATTTGCCCAGACTAACCAATCAAATTAAAAAATGAAGAGAGTTTTATTCACATTGTCCGTGCTTGCGGCGTTGCTGGGAACAGCTGGCTGCGGGTTCAAGACAGAAAGAACTGAAAAGACTGAAGTATCAGAACTGACTATGAGCGAGATGACGAACATTGATTTCCTGGAGCTGGCCAAAGGCCGCTACTCGGTGCGCAAATTCTCAGACAAGCCTGTTGAGCAGGAGGTGATTGACAAGATTCTTGAGGCCGGCAAGGTGGCGCCTACAGCCGCTAACATCCAGCCGCAGAAAATCTACGTGCTCCGCTCAGAGGAGGCAATGCAGATTGCGAACAAACTCTCACCCTGCATCTTCGGAGCACCGCAGACATTCATCATCTGCTACGACGCCAACCGTGCCTGTCCCCGTGGCGAGGGCAACTATGGCGACATAGACTGCACCATCGTGCTCACTCATATGATGCTCGAGGCCTGGAACCTTGGAGTAGGCACCTGTATGGTAGGAATGTTCAACGCCGATGAGACACGTAAGGCCCTGAACCTGCCAGACAACATCCATCCTGTGCTCTTTTTGCCGTTCGGCTATCCGGCTCCCGATGCGACTCCGTCAGCAAAGCACACTGACTATCGCCCATTGGAGGAGACCGTAGAGTACCGCTAATTCCGGCTACATCCCACAAAAAACCGCGCTACTTTCCTTTCCAGGTAGCGCGGTTTTTTAGTTAGAACATGTAGTTGAAACCCACGTTGGTCCAGAGGCCGTTGCCGTCGTTGGCGCTCAGAGCCTTGGCGGCCTCGAAAGACAGAATCATATTGTGGTTCATCACCAGCTTCAGACCGATGCCGGCGGTGCAGTGTGGAGTCTCCTTGTTGCCGGAATAGACATTCCATCCAGCAGGGACACTCTTCTGCTCGTCCAGACGGTACGGCTGAATAACCTGACCCGCATCGAAGAACGGATTCAGCGCAAGACCCCAGTTCTGGTTAATCAGCTTGAAGTTGAAGAACCTCCAGCGCAGCTCCACATTCAGCCAGGCCATGCCGTTGCCAATCACGCCGTTGCGGTTCAGACCACGGACCGACGCGTTGCCGCCCAGACCCTCAGTGTACATCCTGCGGAAGAACATCGTATTCAGATTGTTCGCAAAATAGTAGGGAATCTCGCCGCAAATCTTGCCCTGCACGCCCAGACGGTAGGTGAAAGTCAGCTTGTCCGAAACCACCGGCACATACTGGCTGCCCACAAAGGTGAATCCCATATTGCCATAGCCCTCGCCGTCAATGTCGGGAGCGCCGTTAATGCTCGCCTCAATGTTGAACCCGCGGGTAGGATCGCTGTCGTGGTCTCGGCTGTCATAGACCAGACCTGCCCTGAACTGCAGCACATTGCCGCCCTCCGCCTCGTTCTGGCGAATCAGCCCTAAGGTGCGGTACACATCGTACAGCGTTGCCTGATGCTCGTATGCATCAAACTTCTCAGTATCCAGGGCCTTTGTGCTGGTGTGATAGAACGCCACACCCGCGGCCCAGCTCAGATTGCCCGCAATCTTCTTCTGCATGCTCACCACAGCCCTGAACTGATTGCGGCTCATAAAGTTGTAGCCGCTCTTCGTTCCCTCCGGGAATGTTATAGGAAGAAAGCTCTGTATGTCGGGCGAGGCCTGAAGGTAGTTGGCGTCGAAAGGAGCCGCAAAACCGTTGAAACCGTAGAAACCGAACTTGGGAGCATTGAAATATGCAACATCGTAGAACAGCTTGCCGTCGGGAATCAGCGTCTTGAAATCGCCATAGCTGCGCAGCACGCTCGATCCCTTGGTGTAGGTCGATGCCTCCACGTTGATCTTGAAATTGTACGATGGATACGCGCTTCCGTCGCCAAAGTTGAAGATATCGCAGCACACACCGTACTGGAAACCCAGGTCGGAGTCAAAGCCAACCACCGGGAGCGGGCCGAAGTTCCAGCCCGTCTTTATTATCTCGCCTTTCTCGTTAGTCTTCTTGGCGCCATATGCGGGAGCCACCAGAATGGCCGCAGCGGCCACCAATAATGCAAGTCTTCTCATATTTAAGTTTTAAAAACCGCTCAAAGGTAGTGATTCTGTAGTAATTTCTTAATTTTGCCGCAGTAAAAATAGAGCTATGCACCTTAAAAGATATATCATACCGCTCATCTTGTGTCTGATGGCGGCGCTGAACGCTCCGTCGGCACAGGCAGCCACCGCGCCCAACGGTCCCGAGATAGTGGTCTATGTGCCCTCCTGGTCAGACCAGCTGCCGGACCCCTCAAGCGTAACCTGCATCAACTACGCCTTCGGTCACGTGAACGCCACCTTCAACGGCGTCACCATCGACAACGAGCCGCTCCTGCGCCAGATTCTGGAGCTAAAGAAAGCCAACCGCAAGCTCAAGGTGGTGCTCTCCATAGGCGGGTGGGGCAGCGACGGCTTCAGCCAGATGGCGGCCGACGCGCATAACCGCCGTATGTTCGCCTGGGACTGCCGCAAGATAGTCTGGAGTATGGGCATTGACGGCATAGACATTGACTGGGAGTACCCCACGCAGGGCGATGCCGGCATAGCCTTCAGCCCCGACGATACCCAGAACCTCACCAAGGTGGTGCAGGAGCTCCGCACCGCCATCGGCCCCAAGCGCACCATCTCGGTGGCCACCGTCAGCTCTGGCCTCTACGTCAACCTGCGCGCGCTCTCCAAGTACGTTGACTACTTCAACCTCATGACCTACGATATGGGCACGCCTCCCAGCCACAACGCTCCGCTCTTCCAGTCCAAATACGTGCAGAGCATCAGCATAGACGAGGCGGTTCAGCGCATCCTTAACCAGGGCATCCCGGGCAGTCAGATAGTGCTTGGCCTGCCGTTCTACGGGCACGCGTCAGAGAATTTCCCTACAGATGTAAAGAACTCCGAGGCGCACCTGGTTGAAAACTTTTTTTACAATTGGGACGAGGACGCCAAGGTGCCGTATATGACCACCCGCTCGGGTCAGATGGCCTATTCTTTCGATGATGTCCGCTCGCTCGGCATCAAGTGCAGCTACGCCCGCAACCGCAAGCTCCGTGGCGTCATGTGCTGGTCCTACGATGGCGATGATCCTGAGAATACTCTGCTGAATGCGGTGAATTCCGCCATGAAAAGCGCTGAGATTCTAAATCTTGACGAACTGTCCGACCACGTCTCTGATTAGCAGCGCAGACAGTCTCAACCCGAACATAGCGGTTATGTAAGCCACGGTGCCGTTGCCGCGGTCCGCATCGTCCTGGCCCTGTACGTCTCTGTTCTCCAGCCGCTCGTCACTGAACACGCACTGGAACTTACGCTGCGGAAATTGTCCGCTTTTTTTGAAATGATTACGCAGGGCTTTCGCAAGCGGGCAGCCGTATGCTTTCCAGAACTCGGCCACCTGTATGCGCTCTGGGTCCATCTTCAGGGCGGCGCCCATCGACGAGTAGAGTACGGCATCGGTCTCCAGTGCCCGTAGTATCAGCAGCGCCTTGTCGGGTATGCTGTCTATGGCGTCTATTATGTAGTCGTAGCCGTGCAGGTTGAAGCTCTGTGCTGTCTCCTGGCAGAAGCGTTCCTGCCGCACCCCTATGTTGGCGCCCGGGTTGATGGCCAGCAGGCGGTCTCTCATTGCCAGCACTTTGGGCTGTCCTATGCTCAGGGTGGTGGCCATCAGCTGGCGGTTCGCGTTGCTGGCGCATACGTGGTCACAGTCGGCAATGGTCAGGTTGGTCACTCCCGTGCGCACCAGGCTCTCGGCGCACCAGCTGCCAACTCCGCCAACGCCTATCAGCAACACCTTGACCTGGGCCAGCCGCTGCAGGGCGTCAGTGCCGGTCAATCGCTCTGTCCTTGCCAGTATCTTGTCCATCTTGTTGCAAAATCTGCCGCAAGTTAGAAATAATTCAACCAAAAGTGACTCTTTTTTATAGAAACGTTTTGACCTCATACCTAGTTAACGTAATTTTACAAATTTGTATAGCGCACGCGCGCATACCGCGCATACCGCGCATACCGCGATAGTTATATTATAGCCAGACCTCACATCTGCA
>CALDKD010000034.1 GCA_937898885.1 uncultured Bacteroidales bacterium
TCCTACTCGCTTAACGGCTTCTCCGAGAGACGCCCCAGAACAGCCTCTGACTGCTCCGAAAAACACGGGGTGCTTACCTTTGAAAGCCTCTTTCGGTGGCCCCTTTTTCAATTACTATCTGGGGGAAATCCACGTTACCATCTACATACAAAACGTAAATCAGTGTCCATTCGTTGTCCGTTCGTTGTCCGTTCGTTGTCCGTTCGTTGTCCGTTCGTTGTCCGTTCGTTCTCCGTTCAGTGTCCGTTCTGCCTCCGTTCTGCCTCCGTTCTGGGTCCGTTTTTTAACGGAGAGACAGCGGAAAGCGGGCGAAGTCACAGCAAAGTCACAGCGGAGCGGCAGCGGAGTCCCTGCGAACGCTGTACAGCCGGAGTGTCTTACTGATCTTGGCCCGCCTCCACGGACGTTCTGTCTGACGGATGCTCCCGGATTGACTTTGCCGTAATCCAGAACTGCCATACGCCTACAGCCGCTCAAGAAGCGGCCGCACTTACGCTGAAAGTACCAACCGCCGGATGATGGAATGTTGCAATTTTCTGTCCGTTAGAGTTCTAACTCAACTATTGCACAACCCATTGAGGTTTCAAAATAAAGACTTAACTTTGCGGCGTGATCCTCAGGGACAAGCGAGTCCGGCGGGTCACGTTTGTTTTATGCTGCAGTTGTGTGCGCCAGTCGCATCAGCCGCGGCTTTTTGTTAACTTAAAAATAACGATTGTCGTGTTGCGGTCCGGATTATTGTACATATATTTGCGGAAGACAATGTGGCAAAGAAAAATAAATGACCGATAATATGTGTAAGAGATTAATGCTGGTGGCTGTGATTGCAGCCTCAATGAGTGTGCTGACTGGCGCATCGCGCCTCAGCGCGCAGGACAAACTGTACGACAATACTTTCTCATTGAGTGATGTTGAGTTGCTTGACGGGCCGTTCCGTCATGCTATGGACCTTAATGTGCAGGTGTTGCTGGAGTACGATACGGACCGTCTGCTGGCTCCGTTCCTTCATGAGGCGGGTCTGCCAAAGAAGGCGGAGTATTTCCCGAACTGGGAGGGACTGGACGGTCACGTGGGCGGACACTACATATCGGCTCTGGCCATTCACTACGCGGCTGCAGGCAGCCAGGAGTGCTATGACAGGCTGAAGTATGTGCTGTCTGAGCTGAAACGCTGTCAGGATGCCAACGGCAACGGATATGTGGGCGGCGTGCCAAATGGCACTGAGATATGGCGCGAGGTGAGCAAGGGCAATTTCGGCCCGCTGCACGGAGCCTGGGTTCCCTGGTACAATGTACACAAGACATTCGCAGGGCTTCGCGATGCCTGGCAGTATGCGGGCATTGAGGAGGCGAGGGAGATGTTCATAAAGTTCTGCGACTGGGCTGTTGACCTGACCAAGGACCTTACTGATGAGCAGATGGATCAGATGGTATCGCAGGAGTTCGGCGGAATGGACGAGGTCCTGGCCGACGCATATGCCATCACCGGCGACAAAAAGTATATGACTACGGCCAAGCGTTTCGCGCATCATCTTATACTGGACAGTATGGCTGAGGGCATTGACAATCTTGACAACAAGCACGCCAATACTCAGGTGCCTAAGGTGGTAGGCTATGCCAGAATAGCGGATCTGGATGGCGACGCTACCTTCAAGACGGCGGCGGAGTTCTTCTGGGACAGAGTGGCCAACCATCGTTCTGTTGTGATTGGCGGAAACAGCCGCAGCGAGCACTTCCCCGCAGCCACGGACTACAAGAGCTATGTGGAGCATCGCGAGGGTCCTGAGTCTTGCAACACCAACAATATGCTCAAGCTCACGCAGTTCCTGTTCAAGATGGATCAGAAGGCTGAGTATGCTGATTTCTATGAGCGCGCGCTTTACAACCACATTCTCTCAACCCAGCATCCTGAGCACGGAGGATATGTGTATTTCACCTCTATGCGCCCCGGTCACTACCGTGTATATTCGCAGCCAAACAGCGGAATGTGGTGCTGTGTGGGAACGGGTATGGAGAACCACGGAAAGTATGGTGAGTTCATCTACACGCACAATGGCTCAGAGGAGCTTTATGTGAATCTTTTCATAGCCTCCAAGTTGAGCTGGAAGGAGAACAAGGCTACATTCACTCAGGAGACACAGTTCCCGTACGCGGAGTCCAGCCGGATTACTGTTGACCTGAAAAAGAGCAAGAAGTTCAAGGTGATGGTACGCTGCCCGCAGTGGATAACGGAGGGCGAGTTCAGTGTGAGGGTAGGTGGCGTGGAGTATGCCGAAGGCGCCAAACCGTCATCGTATGTTGCCATTGACCGAAAGTGGAAGAGGGGCGATGTGATTGAGATCTCACTGCCGATGCACAATACAATAGAGCCTTTGCAGAACGAGGAGGAATATATTGCGGTGCTTCACGGCCCTATTGTAATGGCGGCCAGAACATCGCAGGAGCATCTTGACGGACTTATCTCTGACGATGGCCGTTGGGCTCACATAGCATCCGGACCGCTCACTCCGCTGGCTGAGACTCCGATTATGATTGGCAGCGAGAGTGAGATTGCAGGTAAGCTTCAGGCTATGAGACCGGTGGCGGGAAAGCCCCTGAGCTATACGGTAGATGGCTTGTTTGATGACAGCAAGTTCGGCAATCTGGTGCTTGAGCCTTTCTTCAGCCTGCACGACAGCCGTTATGCGGTCTATTTCCTCTCATTGAGCAATAGTGATTACAATGCGATGCTTGACAAGATCAAGGCCGATGAGCAGGCCATGCTCTTGCTTGACCGCCGCACGATAGACAAGGTTACACCCGCCGAGCAGCAGCCTGAGGTTGACCATCGTATGAGGCAGGAGAACTCGATGGGTGGCAATCAGGACAACAAGCCATACCGTACCGTACGTCGCGGAGGCTCGTTCAGCTACGAGCTTGCTACCGGCGGCAAGGATGAGATTACCCTCTGCATAGGCTACTGGGACAATGAGGAGAGCCGTATGCCAAGGGCTATGGAGATAACCATCGACGGCGAGACTTTTGTCACGGAAAAGGAATTCCCGGCAACCAAAGAGAATAAGATAGTACGAAAGGAGTATAAGATTCCTTCTGAGCTTGTCTCAGGCAAGGAATATATCCGTGTGGGCTTCCGTGCCGCCCCGGACGCTATGGCCGCACGTGTATTTGATGTGAGAGTGCTTGATTGACGATGCAGTCTCGCTCAGGGCTTAGATACAGGGCAGGATGGCTTGCCGCCGTTATGGTGGCAGGCCTTCTTTGTGCCGTATCCTGTGCCGGAGGTCAGATGGGTGAGCTGAGGCGGATAGAGAGGGTGGTGGATGCGAGTCCTGATTCCGCCAACCTGATGCTTGCGGGAATTGATGAGTCTGAGCTGAGCGGGAGAGGCAGGGCTCTGTATGCCATTCTCCGGACGCAGGTGGACTATAAACGGGGAATACCTGTAACATCGGACTCCCTGATCATGCAGGCTGTGAACTTCTATGGCGGCAGTCGCGACAGGTATCACGAGGCTATGGCCTGGTATTCGCTGGGCTGCGTCTATTCTGGTCTCAACAGGGATGTCACTGCTACAGAGGCCTTTAACTCCAATCTGGAGAGTGATGTGGCTGCCACCGATGCCTTCCTGCGTGCCAAGGAGCTCTTCCCCGACACTACAAGCATATACTATGCCGTGAGCGAGTATCAGCTTGGGGTGAGATACACCAAGAAGGAGATGTACGATGAGGCCATAGCGGCGTTTCGGGACTGCAAGGCTAACTTCGCGCGTCTGGGCCGGATGGAGAATGTTGGCCTTTCTGATTACTCAATAGCGGCTGTCTATCTGTTCAAGAGGGATTATGTCACGGCCAGACAGATGTTCACCCGCCTTTTGAGTGATGAGAACCTTTCCATAACACGCAAGAATGACTGCTGGCTGCAGCTTGCCAAGATTGCGGTGTATGGCGATGCCGATTATGACAGGGCAACGGACTGTGTTGACAGATACATAGCGGGCAGTGACCAGAAAATTCCGGCGTCGGGATATCTTCTGAAGGGCAGGCTCTTCGCCGTGCGGCATCAGAATGACTCGGCATTCCATTACTACAGCAAGTCTGTGGCAGGCACCACCGACATCAATACTCTCTGCCTGGATTACAAATGTCTGGCGGATCTGGCGGTGAAGATGCGTAACTACACGGCTGCCATCAACTTCTCGGAAATGTATGAGACGCTGCTGGACTCGGTCTATACGGTACGCAGTCAGAACGAGATTACCAGAGTGAGGATTAACCATATTGAGGAGGTGCACGGCCAGCGTCTGCGTCAGTCCCGGGTGAGAGCCGTGGCATTCAGTATCGCCGCGGTAATGTCGCTTCTGATAATCGGCCTTATCGTATTCATACAGATGGACCGCGAGAGAAAGTCTTACTATATCCGTCTGCACGATGAGTTCCTTCTGAACCAGAACAAGGAGCAGAGCCGGAGCGCGGCGGCGCAGAATAAGGATATGTTGCAGTCTTGCTGCGAGATGTTCCGTAATGGCGCGGCGTATGGTCTGATAACGAAAGTATCGCTGGAGCAGCGGGCGTTCAAGCCAGAGGAGCGCGAGGTGGTCAATCACGACATAGGCCTCTATTTCTCAGACATTCTGGCTCAGGTGAGGGGCGAGTCTCCGAAAATCAACACGCAGGAGATGTCTTATATGGTGCTGAAGGCCTTGCGGCTCGACTCGAGGACAATCTCGGATATTCTATGCACATCGCAGGCCAACCTGCGCTCCATCAAGTCCCGTATCAGGCAGAAGTTGCCGGCGGATACTTTCAATCGCTTTTTGGGGGAGTGATAATCCGCTGATTCAAATTATTATGTGTAACTTTGCCATCCGAAATTGAAATATTTGACGAAAACCGTATGGAATTAAGTGATCAGGAACAATTTAGGAGAGACAGTCTGAATGAGTTGCGTGCTATGGGCATTGACCCGTATCCAGCCGCCATGTATCCAACAAATGCCTTCTCCGACGAGATAAAAGCCAATTTCATTGAGAATGCCGAGGAGCCTCGCAAGGTATGCATAGCAGGTCGGATGATGAGCCGCCGTATAATGGGCAAGGCCTCGTTTATTGAGCTGCAGGACTCCAAGGGACGTATCCAGGTCTATGTTACCCGCGATGATATCTGCCCCGATGAGAGCGATACCGAGAAGGTGATGTACAACAAGGTGTTCAAGAAACTTCTGGATATTGGCGATTTCATTGGCATTGAGGGCTTCGTGTTCCGCACGCAGATGGGCGAGATTACCGTCCACGCACAGAGGCTGACCGTACTGGCCAAGTCCCTGCGCCCGCTTCCAATCGTGAAGTACAAGGATGGCGTGGCGTACGATAAGTTCGATGACCCGGATCTGCGCTATCGTCAGCGCTATGTTGACCTGGTGGTGAACGATGGCGTAAAGGAGACCTTCCTGAAACGCTCACGCATCATCCGCACTATGCGCAGCGTGCTTGATGAGGCCGGATACACCGAGGTTGAGACTCCTATCCTTCAGTCAATACCAGGTGGCGCAAGCGCCCGTCCGTTCATTACGCATCATAACACTCTTGATATGGACCTTTATTGCCGTATCGCTACGGAACTCTATCTGAAGCGCCTTATCGTGGGCGGCTTTGAGGGCGTGTATGAGATTGGCAAGAACTTCCGTAACGAGGGTATGGACCGTACCCATAACCCGGAGTTCACCTGTATGGAGCTCTATGTCCAGTACAAGGATTATAACTGGATGATGGATTTCACCGAGAGACTGCTGGAGAGGATTTGCCTCGCGGCAAATGGCTGCTATGAGTCGAAGATTGGCGATAACGTGGTCAGCTTCAAGGCTCCATACCGCCGTCTGCCTATCCTGGACGCGATAAAGGAGAAGACAGGCTATGACCTGAACGGAAAGTCTGAGGACGAGATCCGCGATATCTGCAAGGCCTTGAAGATGGAGATTGACCCGTCTATGGGAAAAGGCAAGCTTATCGATGAGATTTTCGGCGAGTTCTGCGAGGGTACATACATCCAGCCTACATTCATTACAGACTATCCTGTTGAGATGAGTCCGCTTACCAAGATGCATCGCTCAAAGCCGGGACTTACCGAGCGCTTTGAGTTGATGGTGAACGGCAAGGAGCTGGCCAACGCATATTCTGAGCTGAATGACCCGATTGATCAGTACGAGCGTTTTCAGGAGCAGCTGCGCCTGAGCCAGAAGGGCGATGACGAGGCTATGTTCATTGATCAGGACTTTGTACGCGCTCTTGAGTATGGAATGCCTCCTACAAGCGGCATCGGTATCGGAATTGACCGTCTTGTTATGCTTATGACCGGCCAGCAGGCTATTCAGGAGGTGCTTTTCTTCCCGCAGATGAAGCCTGAGGTGTCTCAGAACAACACTCAAACAGAGGAATAAGATGGGCTTCCCGCAAGGAAAACTGGCTATAATGGGTGGCGGAAGCTGGGCTACCGCCATTGCCAAGATTCTCCTGTCAACAGAGGATTCCATTAACTGGTTTATACGCAGGGAAGACCGCATAAAGGATTTCCAGAGGCTTGGACATAATCCCGCATATCTCACGAGTGTCCAGTTTGATGTGAATAGAATAAATTTCTACTCAGATATAAACGAGGTAGTAAAAGAGTCGGAGGTGCTGGTGTTCGTTACACCGTCTCCATATTTCAAGGCACATATGGAAAAGCTCAAGGTTAAGCTGAGCGACCGTTTCATAGTGTCTGCCATAAAGGGTATCGTGCCGGAGGACAATCTCCTTATGTCGGAGTATTTTCATCGTTATTACGGCGTGCCTGAGGAGAATATCTGCGTATTGGCTGGCCCGTGTCACGCCGAGGAGGTGGCGCTGGAGAGACTCTCTTACCTTACTATCGGCTGTAAGGATGCGGACAACGCGCGCAGTTTTGCCCGCAAGTTGAACAACCGTTTTGTCAAGACATCGGTAAGCACCGATGTGGCCGGCATAGAGTTCGGCTCCGTGCTTAAGAATGTCTATGCTATAGCCGCCGGAATATGCAACGGTATGAAGTATGGCGATAACTTTATGGCTGTCCTGATGTCGAATGCCTTGAACGAGATGATGCGTTTCATCAATACCGCCAGACCGATGGAGGAGCGTGTGATAAACGATTCCGTATATCTGGGTGATATGCTGGTGACCTGCTATTCAAAGTTCAGCCGTAACCGTGTGTTCGGCACGATGATAGGCAAGGGCTACTCCGTGAAGGCCGCGCAGCTTGAGATGGAGATGATAGCGGAGGGCTATTACGGTACAAAGTGTATGAAAGAGCTGAATGAGCACTATCACGTGGATATGCCTATTCTGAACGCTATATACAACATACTGTACGAGAAAGTATCGCCTCAGATGGAGATAAAGCTGCTTACTGACAGTTTCAAGTGACAATAAACTTATATTGATATGATTACGATTGATGTTTCCGCTATTGAGGGTTTTGTACCGGCAGGTGCCGTAAAGGCTTTGGAGCCGGAGGTCAGAAATGCGATTGAGATGCTTGAGAAGGGCACAGGCGAGGGTAACGATTACATCGGCTGGATGAATCTGGCATCGTCTCTGACACCTGAGTTCCTGGCGGAGATAAAGGAAACCGCGGAAGTCTTGCGCGAGAAGTGCGACACTGTTGTCGTTGCCGGCATCGGAGGCAGCTATCTTGGCGCACGCGCTGTGATTGAGGCTTTCGGAAACAGTTTCTCCTGGCTCCTGAGGGACAAGAAGAACCCGGTTGTGCTTTTCGCGGGCAACAACATCAGCGAGGACTATCTGGCTGAGCTTACGGAGTTGCTTAAGGACCGTAAGTTCGGTGTAATCAATATCTCCAAGTCCGGCACAACTACCGAGACTGCCCTTACATTCCGTATTCTTAAAAAGCAGTGTGAGGAGCAGCGTGGCAAAAGAACCGCCCGCAAGGTAATCGTCGCCATCACCGATGCCAAGAAGGGTGCGGCCCGTATCTGCGCGGACAAGGAGGGCTACAAGAGTTTCATCATTCCGGACAACGTAGGCGGACGTTACTCAGTCCTGACGCCGGTTGGCCTTCTGCCTATCGCGGTTGCGGGTTACGACATTGAGCAGCTTGTTCGCGGAGCGGCCGATATGGAGAGCCTTACGGACAGTAATACCGCGTTTGAGAAGAATCCTTCCGCCATATATGCGGCAGCGCGTAACGCCTTGTATCGCAATGGTAAGAAAATAGAGATACTCGTGAACTTCCAGCCCAAGCTTCATTTCTTCGCAGAGTGGTGGAAACAGCTGTACGGCGAGTCAGAGGGCAAGGAAAACAAGGGTATTTATCCTGCATCCGTTGATTTCTCAACAGACCTGCATTCAATGGGACAGTGGATTCAGGAGGGCGAGCGTACCATATTTGAGACTGTAATCTCTGTTGATAAGGTTAAGTACTCTGTATCGGTTCCGTCTGACGAGGAGAATCTGGACGGTCTGAATTTCCTTGCCGGCAAGCACGTTGATCAGGTCAACAAGATGGCTGAGCTTGGCACACGTCTGGCTCACGTTGACGGTGGGGTGCCTAACATCCGCCTGACTATTCCGGAGCTTACAGAGTACTGGCTGGGCCAGCTTATCTACTTCTTTGAGAAGGCTTGCGGCATCAGCGGCTATCTGCTTGGCATCAATCCGTTCAACCAGCCGGGTGTTGAGGCTTACAAGAAGAATATGTTCGCACTTCTGAACAAACCTGGTTACGAGGAGGAGTCCAAGACCATCTATGACCGTATGAAAAAGTAATCTCAATGGCATTTTCCTTAAGAGACAAGCGCGCCGTCCTTTTTGATATGGACGGCGTTCTTTATGATTCAATGCCTATACATGCTATGGCCTGGACAAAGGCTATGGTTGAGTTCGGCTATGCCATGACACCTCAGGATGTCTATGCCAACGAGGGGTGTACAGGCGAATATACTGTACGCACAATCAGTGCGCGCGAGGGTAAGGGCCCTGTATCGGACGATGATGTCAGACGCATTTATTCGCGCAAGTCAGAGATTTTCATGTCTCAGCCTGCGGCGCCTATGATGCCTGGCGCATTCGAGGTTATGCGCAGGGCGCGTGAGCACGGACTCCAGATTCAGATTGTGACCGGCTCGGGCCAGGGCGGTCTGATTGACCGTGTACAGCGTGACTATGCCGGATATGTGGTGCGCAGCCTTATGGTTACCGCTTTCGATGTCAAACGCGGCAAACCATTTCCGGATCCGTATCTCAAGGGATTGGAGATTGGCGGAATATCTGCCGATGAGGCTGTAGTCGTTGAGAACGCGCCTCTTGGAATACGCTCTGCCCGTGCGGCCGGCATTGATACTATCGCAGTCAATACAGGGCCTCTTGCCGATGAGCTGCTCCTTCGTGAGGGAGCGGCAAGACTCTTCCCGTCAATGCAGGCTCTTGCCGACAACTGGGAATCCTTGTTCTGATCCT